>JBCAXI010000007.1:0-23638 GCA_038534175.1 Planctomycetota bacterium
GCACCGGTCGAGATCGGCCCGCTCGTCGCGTTCGTTCTGAAAGAGCTCGCCCAGCTCCTCGCAGAGTCTGTGCAGATCGAGCGGGCCGATCTCGACCGGTGCGTCGGGCGACTCGATCCGCGAGAGATCGAGCAGATCGGCGACGAGCTCCTCGAGCCGTGTCACGTTGCCGCGGATGAGCTCCACCATGCGTCGGACCATCGAGGGGTCGTCCTCGGCGAAGTCGGTGAGCGTCTCGGCGGCGGCGCGGATCGAGCTGAGCGGGGTGCGCAGCTCGTGCGACGCGTTGGCGACGAAGTCGGTCTTGAGCTGCACCGCGGTCGCCAGCTCGGTCGTGTCGCGCAGGCAGATCACCACGCCCGCGCCCTCCTCGAGCTCGGGCCCGCGGAGCGGCAGCGGCGAGGCGAGCACCTCATAGATGCGCAGGCCCTCCTCGGGTCGGCTCAAACGCAGGCTGCCGCTGGCGCGCACGCCGCGGGCGGCGGCCGCGTAGACCTCCAGCATCTCCGCCTGCGGGAGCAGGTCCTCGAGCAGCACCGGCTCTCCGTCGGGGCTCAGGCGCGCGCCGAGCAGCTCGTGCGCGGCCGTGTTGATCAGCAGCACCTCGGCCTCCGGGCCCAACGCCAGCACCGGCTCGTCGACCGCGTCGATCACGCCGCGAAGGTTGCCAACCTCGATCGCGGCCTCCTCGATGCGTTGGGTCAGGCTCCCCGCCGCTGCGGCAAGCTCGGCGACCTCCGGATCGATCGACTCGCGCGCCTCGGACGATGCGGCGGCGGGTGCCGGGTCGCGGTCCGGATCCGAGCGGGCCGAGTCCTGCCGGGCGTGATCGAGCAGGGCGGCGCCCGCGAGTCGAAGCCGGTCGTCCTGGCGTCGCCGCCACACGCCGAAGCGATGGGTCGAGAGCGCGTGTGCCACGATCGCGAGCCCGAGCGGCGCCAGGAGCGTCCACGCGGGCAGCCCCGCCAGACGCAGGGCCATGGCAAAGCCGAGCACCGCAAGCCACATCGCGATCAGGCCCGGCGCGAGCGGATGGCGCAGCGCCTCGGTCGGAACGCCCGGTTGGGAGGCCGGTTGAGAAGCCGAGCCCGAACGGTCAGGACGTGCTGATGGTCGAGGGTCGGTCACGGGCGGTCTGGGCCCCGGCTGGGCCGCGACCCGACGGGCACTCGGGGCAAGCGGGCGTTGGCGTTCAGGCGACGGTCTCGCTGGCGCCCTCGCCGGTCATGGCGCGGTACCCCACGCCACGCACGGTCTGGATGAGCGCGCCGGCATCGCCTAGTTTGCGACGGATCGACGTGATGTGCACGTCGATCGTCCGCTCGGTCACGGTGACGCCCGCGCCCATCGCCCGCGTCATCAGCGTGGTGCGGCTCATGACCTTCCCGCCGGCTTGGGCCAGGGCGGCGAGGAGGCGGAACTCGGTCAACGTCAGCTTGATGGCGCCGCCGTTGATCGTGCACTCGTGCGTCTCGGTGTTGATGCGGACCGGCCCGAGCCGCGCGATGGCGCCGGTCGACGTCGTTTCTTCCACCCGACGCAGCACCGCGGCGACCCGCGCCAGCAGCACCTTTGTCGAGAACGGCTTGGTGACGTAGTCATCGGCGCCCACCGTCAGGCCGACAATCTCGTCGACCTCCTCGCTCTTGGCGGTCAGCATGATGATGGGGATCGAGGCGGTGGCGGGGTCCGAGCGGATTCTCCCGGCGACCTCGGTGCCCGAGAGCTCGGGCATCATGATGTCCAGCACGACCAGGTCGGGCGCGTGCCGGGCGATCGCCGCCAGCGCCTCGCGTCCGTCGTGGGCGACGCTGGTCTCGTACCCCGCTCTTTGCAGGTTGATCACCAGCAGCTCAACGAGATCTCGCTCGTCGTCGACGACCAGCACGTGCTTGGCTTGGCTCATTCCTTGGCTCATCTGGCGGCACGATCCCGTTTTTCTTTGTTCCGTCCGGACGCCGCACCTAGAGAAGTTCCAGATCAGCGACCGCGTCCGGTGGGAAACAGTGTCGGATACGCCCTGCCCCGTTGTGGGGATCTATCGAGCAGCGGGTGGTCAATGAGTGCTCGTCGGCGTGAGGACCGTATCGAAGGTGGACGGACGATCGCAAGGGGCACCAAAGAGTCCTCGCGCAATCTAAATGGAACCGAGCGGGCGAGATGCCGATGGCAGGGACCCCAATCTCGGGGTCAGAAAGGTCCGAAAGAACGTCTGTTTGTGAAGTTCACGCGGCGTTGCGGCCGACGGAGCACATGGAACGAGAGCTATCGGGCGTTCCGCCCGGACTTCCGAGCCCGCTGGTCGTCGCCCAGGCCGCTCTTGGCCGAGCCCCGATCGACGCGGTGAAGAGGGGATTGACAACCCGCGTAAGCACTGGTCCGGACCGTGGCGGAGCCACGGCGAGCGTCGGCCGATCTGTTCGAGACTCCTGGGAGAGGAGTCGACGGAGGGGCGCCTCTTTCAGCCGGACCGAAGAATCCCGTGATAAGACAGGAAAAAAGTGGTACTTGAGCCCGCCGCGAGCTTGACAGGGCGGTAGGATTCCGCCTTCGATTTAGAGAAGTAAGGGCTCACAAACTAGTTCACGAGAATCGACTCGGGTGTGCCGAGTCGGCAGCATGTGGAGCCGGCGGGGATTGCAAGTGGAGAAACTGGCGCCAGCACGACGCGTCCGTGGCCTCCGGCAATCTCTCAACCGCAGATTTGAAGGCGCTGGGAAAGACAGCGCGAGTCAAAGGAGTCTCGAGATGAAGCGAACGCACCAAATCAGCACGATCGCCGGCGCCGCGTTGGGTCTGACCCTGAGCGCCGTCGCCTCGGCCCAGTCCGTGGACCGTGGTTACGAGGCCGAGCTCGCCGCCGATGCGGCTGGCCGCGCCAGCCTCCTCCAGGGCGGCTCGACCGCTGGCCACAACAACCGTGGCTTCTACATCGGTAGTGGCGATGGCAACTACACCCTGTACATCGGTGGCTACTCGCAGTTCCAGTACGTCCTCAGCTTCACTGATGACGACGACGCCGGCGAGGGCAGCGACACCGAGGACTTCGGCAACGGCTTCGACCTGAAGCGCGCCCGCCTGATCTTCCAGGGCAACGTCATCAACCCCGACCTCACCTTCTACGTCGAGGGCGCCTTCGATGACGCCGCCGACGGTGAGACCTCCGGCAGCGAGGGCAGCTTCACGCTCCTCGACTACTGGGGTCAGTACCAGTTCGATAACGGCGTCGCGCTGAAGTGGGGCCAGTTCAAGGCTCCCGTCACTCGCGAGCGCATGGTCGATGCCCGCCACCTCCTCGCCGCCGATCGCTCGACGGTCGATGAGGTCTTCAACGCCGGTCGCACCCAGGGCATCGCTCTGACCTACCGCGACGACAACATCGGCCTCATCTTCTCCGTCAACGACGGCGCCCGCTCGGGCAACACCCCGTGGCACACGTCCGCGGGCTCGGCCTACACCGGCGTCGCCGGCATCTCCGGCGCCGTGCCGGCCGAGGCCGACATCTCCCTGACCCTCCGCGGCGACTTCAAGCTCGCGGGCGACTGGGAGCGCTTCGCTGACTTCACGAGCTTCCGTGGCGCCCAGGACGTCGCCGCCATGATCGGTGGCGCCATCCACTGGCAGCACGGCGGCGACACGGCGGCCTACTCCGGCGCCGGCCAGGTCGGCTTCCCCGAGTCCGACGTGGTCGTCTACACCATCGACGCCTCCGTCGAGGGTGACGGCTGGAACGTCTTCGGCGCCTTCATCGGCACCTACGGCGATCCCGACAGCGGCGACGAGGTCGACAACTACGGTGCCGTCGTCCAGGGTGGCGTCTTCGTCGCCGACCAGTGGGAGCTCTTCGGCCGTTGGGACGCCATCTTCCCCGATGACGACTCCGCCGGCGACGACGACTTCCACACCATCACCGTTGGTACCAACTACTACTTCGTTCCCGAGAGCCACGCCGCGAAGTTCACCGCGGACTTCCAGTGGTTCCTCGAGGAGCCGGGCAACAACACCCCGGTCGCCACGCTCGCCCCGAGCAGCACGACCGCTCTGGTGCCCTCCAGCGACGACGATCAGTTCGCCGTCCGCTTCCAGATGCAGCTCGCGTTCTGATCACCTGATCAGCACGACTGCCTGAAGGCAATCTCACAGGCCCGGATCACATGATCCGGGCCTGTTCTTTTTTTAGTTGTTCGAGCTCGATCGAATCGGCGTCGCGACGGCGCTCTTCGCTACATGCGCTCGACGGTCGGAAGGCCCAGCGTGTCCAAGCCATCGGCCAGGACACGCGCCGTGAGGTCGCACAAACGCAGGCGAGCTGTGCGTACGGCCTCGTCCTCGGCGCTAAGCACGGGGCAGTGCTCGAAGAACGAGCTGAACGCGGTGGCGAGCTCGTAGAGGTATTGGCACAAGCGGTGGGGCTCGAGCGAGTCGCCCACGCCGCGCATGACCGATGGGTAACGCAGAAGTGCCAGCGCGAGGTCGCGCTCGTGCGTCTCGGCGATCGCGAAGGGGGCGGTCGCGTCGAGCGTCACGCCTCGCTCGCCCGCCTTCCGAAAGATGCTCTTGAGCCGCACCAGCGCGTAGAGCAGGTACGGCCCGGTGGCGCCCTGGAACGCGAGCATGCGGTCGAAGCTGAATACGTAGTCGCGCACGCGGTCCGAGGAGAGATCGGCGTACTTGACCGCCGCGATGCCCACGGCCTCGGCGATCGCGGTCCGCTCGGCCCCATCAAGCGACGGGCTCGTCTCGGCGACCGCCGCCTCGGCGCGCGTCACCGCCTGCTCGAGCAGATCCGCGAGCTTCACGTTCTCGCCCGATCGCGTCTTGAACGGACGGTTGTCCTCGCCGAGCACGGTGCCGAACGCCGCGTGCTGCAGCGTCGAGGGGCGGGCGGCGCCGGGCTTGGTCGCGTAGCCGGCCTTGGTCGCAGCGCCGAACACCTGGCGGAAGTGCAACGCCTGCCGCGCGTCCACCGCGTAGACCACGCGATCGGCGCCGAGCGTCTGCACACGGCGTCGGATGGCGGCCATGTCGGTGGTGGCGTAGAGGAATCCGCCGTCGCTCTTGCGGATGATGCACGGCTCCTTGACGCCCTCGACGCGGACGACCAGCGCGCCGTCCGACGCCTCGGCGATGCCGCGGGACTCGAGGTCCTCGACAACGCCCAACAGCTCCTCGGCGTAGCTCGACTCGCCGGCCGAGTCGTCCGCGGTCACGCGCGTCATGAGCCGCTCGCACGCGTGCAGGCACGCGCGCATCGTCACGTCATAGATGCGCCGCCACACCGCGACCGTCGCCTCGTCGCCGCTCTGCAGTTTCACGAGTGCGCCCTTGGCCTCGGCGAGGCGAGCCTCCGCGTCGGCGATCTGCGCGTCGATCTCGGCCTCGACCTTCGGGCCGAGGTCGAACTTCTTGGTGATCGCCTGTCCGCGGCGGTCGGGCGAGCACTCGCGCTGGGCCGCGCGATACAGCCGGTCCAGATCGTCGAGCGTGAGGCGCTCGGGATCGACCGCGCCCGCGTCGGCCTCACGCTGCAGTCGGCAGGCGACCATCGCGATGGGCAGCCCCCAATCGCCGACGTGGTTCTGTCGGCGCACGCGGGCACCCAGCCGCTCGAACACACGGGCCAGGGCGTCGCCGATGACAGTCGAGCGGAGGTGCCCGACGTGCATCTGCTTGGCGAGGTTGACGCCACAGAGATCGACCACCACGGTCTCCGGATGCTCGGGCGCGGGCAGGCCAAGATCGGGCGTGTCGAGCTGCGCGAGGAGCGCGCCCAGCGCCTCGGGACGGAGCCGGACGTTGATGAACCCGGGGCCCGCGACGCTCTCGGGCGTCAGCGGCTCGGCGAGCTCGCCCAGATCGGCGTGACGCACGATCGCCTCGGCGATGTCGCGAGGCTTCTGTCCGATCGCCTTGCCCAGCGGCATCGCGGCGTTGGACTGGAAGTCGCCCAGCTCGGGGTTGCGACTGCCGGTGATCAAGGGGTCGGCCTTGGCCGCGGCGGGCTCGTCGGGGAATGCAGCGGCGATCGCGCTGGTGAACCGCTCACGCAGCAGCGCGACCGGGTCGATCTCAGAAGCATTGGGGGGCATCGGCGTGTCGCTCATGTCCGGGCATGGTACGGCCGAGCCGGGTGCGGGCGGGAGCGGGGTTGGGGTCGGGGGTGGGGTTGGGGGTGGGCGCGATCTCACGCCAAGCCGAAGAAGCGGTGCGGGTGGGATTCGAACCCACGAGACTCTTGCGAGCCTGCACGATTTCAAGTCGTGTGCCTTCAACCGCTCGGCCACCGCACCGATCGCGCGTGCGGGAGTGTACGCCTTGCGTTTGTCGTCATGGCTTCTGGCGACCCGGCTTCCATCGACCCGCCGATTCGAATCGATAGAGTGCGGGCATGGCCACGACCGCCCACGCGACACATGCCGGCTCAGGGCCATCGCGCCAGGCCGTGTCCGTGGTCAACCGCGGGCGGTTCGCCGAGTGGCTCGCGCCGCGCGCCTCGGCCGATTTCTTCTCGGGCATCGGGCTGATGTCGATGGGGCTTTCCCGCGCGGGTTGGCGCCCGAGGTGGGCGAACGACTACGACGCCAAGAAACGACTGTTCTACGAGCACAACGCCCGCGCCGTGCACGGCGACGGGACGCACACGCTCGATCCGCGCCCCGTGCAGCAGATCCGACCCAAGGATGTCCCCCGCGTTGGGCTGATGGCCGCCTGCTTCCCGTGCACCGACCTCTCGCTCGCGGGCGCGCAGCGCGGGCTGGTGGCGGGCCCGCAGTCGTCGGCGTTCTTGCACTTCGCCGACCTGTTAGACGAGCTGGGCGACGAGCGCCCGCCGTTCGTGCTGCTCGAGAACGTGGTCGGGCTCGTGACGAGCCACGGCGGGGCCGACTTCGAGCTGTGCCTGCGTCGCCTGGCGCACGCCGGCTATCGGATCGACGCGATGGCGATCAACGCGAAGCACTTCGTGCCGCAGAGCCGCCCGCGGCTGTTCGTGCTCGGTGTGCGTGATGACGCGCCCGGGCTTGAGGCCATCGCCGCGCACGGTGCGAGCGAGGACGAGCTGCGCCCCACGCGCCTGGCGGGCTTCCGCGCCGAGCACTCCAAGCTCCCGTGGATCTGCCCGGCGATGCCGGCGCTCCCGCGGGTGCGGGGGGATCTGGTCTCGGTGCTCGAAAACTTCGAACACGACGATGCTCGCTGGTGGAGCGACGAGCGCGTGCGACGCCTCCGTGCGCAGGTGAGCGAGCGGCACCAGACGATGGTGCGGGAGCGCGTGCGAGAGACCGGCGTGGCGTGCGCCACGGCCTTCCGACGCATGCGTCGCGGGCGATCCATGGCCGAGCTGCGGTTCGACGGGATCGCGGGTTGTCTGCGCACGCCCAAGGGTGGGAGCGCCAAGCAGATCCTGGTGCGCGTGGATCGCGAGGGGTGGCGCGCCCGCCTGCTCACGCCGACCGAGTGCGCTCGTCTGATGGGCGCTGACGGATTCGACGTCGCGCCGCCCGGCACGAATCGCGACGACGCGTTGTTCGGCTTCGGCGACGCGGTCGCGCCGCCGGTCGTGCGCTGGGTGGTGGAGGGCTGGATCAACCCGCTCGCCCAACGCATCGAGCGGGCCGACCGCAAGCCGCGCGACCGCTGAGACGCGAACGCTCGTCCGAATCTCAGACGCGGAAGCGGCACACGAGCGAGCGGAGCGTCTCGGCGCGAGCGGACAGGTCGGACGCGGCGGTCGCGGCCTGCGCGGCGCCATCGGTCGACTCCTCCGTTGAGCCGCGGATCGACGCGATATTCTGACTCACCTGCGCGGCGGCGGCCGCCTGCTGCTGCGACGAGGCCGCGATCTGCTCGATCAGCAGACGCACGTCGGCCGAGCCACGCACGATCGTCTCGAGCGAACGCCCGGCGTGACCGGCGAGCTCCACGCCCTCCGACACGCGCGACGAGCTCGCGTCGATCGCGCTCACCGCGCCCTCCGTGCCACTCTGGATCTGCTGGATCGATCGCCCGACCTCCTCGGTCGCGTCCTGCGTGCGCTCGGCCAGCTTGCGCACCTCGTCGGCGACGACCGCGAAGCCACGCCCGTGCTCGCCGGCGCGGGCGGCCTCGATCGCGGCGTTCAGCGCGAGCAGGTTCGTCTGATCGGCGATGTCGGTGATCACGCGGATCACCTGACCGATCTGCTCGCCGAGGCGCCCGAGGTCGCGGATCGCGTCGGCCGATCGCCCGACCTCGTCTGAGATGCCGTTGATCTCGTCGATCGTCTTGCCCACGACCTGCCCGCCCTCGGTCGCCTGGTCGCCCGATTCCTGAGCGGCGGTCAGCGCCCGCTCGCCCGCGTCGGCCACCTCGCCGACCGAGGCGCTCATCTGCTCGGTCGCCGCGGCGACCTGCTCGGCCTGGTCGCGCTGGCGGTTGAGCGAGTCGGCGATCTGGTCGGAGGACGCGGAGATCTCGGTCGCCGCGGCGGCCACGTTCTCCACGGAGTCTCGCACCTCCATGATGAGGTCGCGGATCTTGCCGGTGAACGTGTTGAACCCGCGGGCGAGATCGCCCAGCTCGTCCTTCGATGACGCGTTGATCGTCTTGGTCAGGTCGCCCTCGCCCTCGGCGATGTCACGCATGGTCGCGTTGAGCGTGCGGAGCGGTCCGAGGATGCTGCGGATGAGCAACACGCCGATCGCCGCGACAAGCACCGCCGCCACACCCGCGATCGCGGCGATCGTGGCATACGACGCGCCGATCGCGTGGTCGGCGACCAGCGTCGCCTCGTCCACGTCTCGCACCAGCGAGTCTTTGATGTCCTGGCCGATCTGCGCGATCTGCGGACCGATCACGTCCAGCTCGGTCTCGAGCACCGTCATGCCGCGGCGGTGCGTCGCGTCGAGCTCCGCGAACGTCGCGATCACCTTCGAGAGATCGCGCTCGATCGAGGCGATGATCGCCGCGGCGTCCTCTTCCTCCACGCGGAGTCGCAGATCGCCGATCGCGACACTCGCATCACCCAAAAGGCGAGACGCGTCATCACGGTCTTCCTCCTGGCCCATCGCAAAGTAGTGCTTCACGGCGACCACGCCATTGAAATATGTCGAGGCGAGGCGGCGCACATCGGCGTCCGCCTCGGCGTCGAGCCGATCGGGCGAGAGCATCATCAGGCGGGTGATGTCGGCCCGGATCTTGACGTTCAGCGGATGGAGTTCCTCGGTGATCCCGCGCTCCCAGGCGGCGAGGTCTCGGCGCACCTCGCGGAAGCCCGATTGGTATCGCTCGAGCTCGGCCTTGATCTCTCGGATCCACCGGGCCCGATCGGGGTTCTGGAAGTTGGCCATGCTGCGCTCGACCCGGGCGTTCAGCTCGGTCGTCCAGTGGTCGAACGCCTCGCTCGCGCGCTCCGAACGCTGCAGCGCGAAGTCCTTCACCGCTAGGCGCATCATGAGCATCGCCTGCTGGGTCTCGGCGCCGATCGCGAGGTCGGCGCTCATCTCGGCTTTTTTCGCCGACGCCGCCGAGGTCCGCGAGAGCCCCAGCCACGCGGCACCGCCGACGAGCATGGTCGCCAGCAGCGAGATGGCGAAGGCGATGATCAACCGATGGGCAATGGTGAGTCGCAAGGCAGAGCTCCCGGCGCCAAACGGATTGTGGCGCGAAGAAGTGGAGATCGGCCCCAGCACCACGCAACTCCCGTTGCGGAGCACACCACAGGACATATTGGACCCAAACCCGAGACGAATGTGCGGCGGATTGTGGACTCCTCTATAAGCATTTCTCTTTCGGCGGCGCTCTCACGCGACGGGCCCGAGCGATCAGACGGGCACGTTCCAGAGCTCCGTCGGGCGGGCGCAGCGCAGCAGCGACGAGGCCGGAGCGATCGGGCGCAGCTGCGCCGAGAGCGTTTCGGGTGACAACCAACTCGGCAACGCGAACGCCAAGGTGATCCGCGCCGAGCGGACGCCGCTCTTGGCGCTCGACCGCAGATCCTCGACGCGCACGCTCAGACGCTCGGCGCTGTCGGGGTGGGCCGCGTTCAGGCGTGCGACGCGGTTGCCCACACGCCGCGACCACGCCACGGCCTCGTCCTCGGGCGTCGAACGATCCGCGCCCGCATCGCCCGCATCGCCCGCATCGCCCGCACCGCCGGGTCGCTCCACGGTCAATTCGGCGACGAGCGCGCGAGCCGTGGCGTCGGGTGGCGCCACCCGTTGCGGAAAGGGTGGCGGCGGCTGCGTGAAGGGCGTGCGCGCTTCCAACTCACGCGTCGTGGGGTCTCGGGGATCAGGATCACGCGGGCTCAGCGTGCTGGCGGTGCCGGTCTGGGTCTGCAGGGCGGTCATGGTCGTGGCTCCGTTCGGTGTGAGAGATCGAGATCGGTGGATGGCAAACAAACAAGCCCCCGGTCTTGCGAGCCGGGGGCTGAAACGCTTCACCGTGTGGTGGGGTCCTCTACTCCCGCCTGCTATCAGACGGGTGGGTCACCGGCACGCCGCGTCGCAGCCCCTCGCTCGCACATGGCGAGATGGGCTTTGGCAACAAGGACGCAGTGGCGGCACATGAAGAACATCAGTAGAACTTTCGTCCACAAACCCCACTGGTGTCAACTCTGCGACAAAAGATTTCATGCCGATGGGGCGGAGTTCGTGTGGTCGGATGCCCGCACATGGGGTCGATTTCCTAGATCCGTCCGCGCGATCCGCTCTCATGGCGCGGATCCGATCGACCGGGACGATGCCCGAGCGGCTCGCCCTCGACGCCCTTCGACGGGCGCGGTTCGCGATCGAGCCGCAGCCGCGTGATCTGCCCGGACGCCCGGACCCGGTCGCGCGACGATCGGCGTTCGACGCGGGGCGTGGGGGCCGACGTGTGGCTGGGGCCGGGTTGGCGAGCCGACGCGTCGGCCGAGGCCATCGAGTGCGTTGATGGGCTGCTTGAGGCGCAGGTCGGTCGTTCGTGCGCCGGTGTTGACCTGTTCGCGACGCCGCGAGGGCGCGGCAGGTGGAGTCGATCCGTGGTCACACGCTCGTCGCGTCGAGTCGGGGCAGTTGAGCCACGATCTCCGAGCGCAGATGCTCGAGCCCCTGCGGCAGCTGGAGATGCTCGCCCAGTGTCTCGCGCGGCTCGTCGGCGGTGAAGCCCGGACCGTGCGTCGCGATCTCAAACAGCACGCCCGTCGTTAATCGGAAGTAGATCGATCGGAAGTACGTGCGATCGACCGCGCTGCTGACGCCGATGTGGGCGCCGAAGAGCTCGTCGTACAGCGTGTCTTGCTGGTCCGCCGCGGGGGTGCTCAGCGCGACGTGGTGGATGGACCCGGCGCCCGCGCGCGCCGGCTCGGCGTGCGGCGTGCGCACCAGATCGATCGCTCGGCCCGGGCCGCCCTCGGCGACGTGGAACCGCCGACGGCTGACATCACCACCCGCCTCGCGAAAGCCGAGCCGCCCCACGAGTACGCGGGCGACCGGGTCTTCATCTGTCAACGCGAGCGTCACGCTGTGGATGCGGCTGATCGCCATCGCGGGGCGCACGCTGCTATGGATCCAGGGCTTGAAGTCCATCTCGGTGTGCGCCGATTCGACGAGCGCCAGCACCGTCCCGTCGGGGTCTCGAAAGCGAACACGGCGCTCCCCGAGCGTCTCGCCCGATTCGGACTCGACGCCCAGGTCCCGCAGTCGCTGGCTCCATCGCTCGATCGAGTCGGCGGGCACCGCGAGGGCGCACTCGGCGATCTCGTTCGCGCCGCGGCGGGCCGTGCGCATGGTCGGATACGGGAAGACCGTGACCACCGTGCCCGGCGTGCCGTCGCGATCGCCGAAGTACAGGTGGTACGTTTTGGGGTCGTCGTAGTTCACGGTGCGCTTGACGAGACGGAAGCCGAGCACCTCGCGATAGAACGCGCAGCTCTGGGCCGCGTCTCGGGCCATCAGCGTGACGTGGTGCAGCCCCGTGATGGCGGGAACCGACGTGCCGGCCATTGAGCAAACTCCAGAAAGAATGGTTCGCGGCCAAGAACCGGCATGCCGCTTACCCAGACTACCACGCGACGCGCCGCGTGAGCATCGGAATCGACGAGAAGGAGCCAATCGCCATGATCGTGGTCATCCAGCGTGTGGAACGCGCCGAGGTGCAGGTGGCGCCCGACGGCCCGACCCCCACATCTCGCGGCATCGACGAGGGCCTGCTCGTTCTCTGCGGCTTCGAGTTGGGCGACACATCGCCGGACGTCGCGTGGGTGGCGCACAAGCTGTTGTCCTTGCGGGTGTTCGAGGACTCGGACGGACGCATGAACGAGTCGCTCGAAGCGCGGACTCGTGGGTTGCTTGTGGTTCCCAACTTCACGCTCGCCGGCGACTGTCGAAAGGGGCGGCGCCCCTCATTCGACCGTGCGATGCCGCCCGAATCAGCCGCGCCGCGATTCGAAGAGTTTGTTGATCTCCTTCGCGCGGGTCCTTCGCGGGTCGAGGCGGGCGAGTTCGGCGCCCACATGCACGTCTCGCTCGTCAACGACGGGCCCATCACCCTGCTGCTCAACTCCGCCGATCGCCCGCGGCGTTCGTCCTGATGCGACGTCCCGACGTGGCCCCGCCCAAAGTTCTGGGGGATCCACTGGATTCGATCCGAGCGGATGGGTAGTGTCTTGCGATGAGCTTCCCGATGTGCACAAAATGCCGTCGAGTGTTGCGCCACAACTGTGGTGCGTGTTGTCGCTGCGTCTGTTGTCGCTGATCGACGCTCGAAGCCTTCCCCCTCCTCAACTCTTATGAACACGCCTCCCGCGCTGACGCCATGCTCGCGCTGGAAGATTCCCTTGGAGATCCCGTGGACATCGAGCGCAACGTCTACCGCAGCGTGCTGGAGATGCTCCCCAGCGAGCGGAACCCATCGCCGATGGTGCGGATCGAGCGTCTCAACCCGCGCGCCGAGACGTTCCCGCTGTACGCGAAGCTCGAGTGGCAGAACCCGTTCGGCTCGGTGAAGGACCGCGCCGCGTCGAGCCTGATCGCGGCGTTGGAAGCGGAGGGGGCGATCTCGCCCGAGCGGGGGATCGTGGAGCCGACCAGCGGCAACACGGGCCTGAGTCTCGCGGCGATCGCGGCGGCGAAGGGCGTGCCCATGAAAGCCGTCGTGCCGAACAAGGTCCCGATCGAGAAGAAGGTGCTGCTCAAGATGCTCGGCGCCGAGCTCGAGGTGGTCGACGACAACCTGTGCCCCTCGCCGGGCATGGGTGAGGGCTCGATCAACCTGGCCAAGACGTTCGCCAAGGCGCAGGCATCGAGCTGGGTCATGCCCAACCAGTACGAGAACGAGGCGAACAGCGACGCGCACGTGCGCACGACCGGGCCCGAGCTTTGGCGTCAGACCGAGGGGAAGATCACGCATTTGTTTCTAAGCCTTGGCACCTGCGGCACGCTCGCGGGCTCGGCGCGGTATCTCAAGGAGCGGAACCCGGCGATCCGCGTCGTCGCGATCGCGCCCACGCCGGGGCACGACGTGGCCGGCCTGCGCAGCCGCGAGGAGCTCGGCGTGTCGAGGCTGTACGACGAATCGCTGGTGGATGAGCTGATCGAGCTGGACCACGATCTGGCCTACCGCGTCGCGCTCGAGCTGATGCGCACGGAGGGGCTGCTCGCCGGACCGAGCTCGGGGCTGATCTTTGAGGGCGCCCGCCGCGTGCTGGCGCGCGACGAGACCGAGCGCGGGCTCGGCGTGGCGATTTTCTGCGACAACGCGTTCAAGTACGTGAGCAGCTTCATCCGGCACGTGCCGGAGCTGGCCGAGGGCACCCAGCCGGGTTGAACACGTTCAGCTTGCGCCGCCAACGGCGCGACCGATTCAAACGGAGAACTGATATGGCGAACGATGTGCTGGTGACGACAGACTGGGTCGCCGAGCGGCTCGATGATCCGTCGATCAAGCTGGTGGAAGTCGACGTGGACACGACCGCGTACGACGCGGGGCACATCCCCGGCGCGATCGGGTTCAACTGGCGCACGGAGCTGCAGGACCAGATCACGCGCGACGTTCCGAGCAAGGAGGCGTTTGAGGCGCTGGTCGGCGGCGCCGGCATCCGCCCCGGCGACACCGTCGTGCTCTATGGCGACAACCACAACTGGTTCGCCGCCTATGCGTTCTGGCTCTTCAAGCTCTACGGACACGATGACGTCCGCCTGCTCAACGGCGGGCGCACCAAGTGGCTCAACGAGGACGACAAGGCGCTCACCGCCACCCCAACCGAAACCACGCCCACGACATACGTCGCTAATCAACCCGACCTCTCGCTGCGCGCCCGTCTGGCGGACGTGCTTGGCGTGGTGGAGGCCGGCGGGACGAATCTTGTTGACGTTCGGAGTGCCGATGAGTTCAGTGGCAAGGTCATCGCGCCGCCCGGCATGACCGAGACGGCGCAGCGTGGCGGGCATATCCCGGGTGCCGTGAGCGTGCCCTGGGCGTCGGCCGTCGCCGAGGACGGCACGTTCAAGAGCGTGGACGAGCTGCGCGAGGTGTACCTCTCGGGCGCGGGCGTGGACGCGTCGCGTCCGACGATCGCGTACTGCCGCATCGGCGAGCGCTCGAGCCACACGTGGTTCGTGCTCAAGTACCTCCTGGGCATCGAGCACGTGCGGAACTACGACGGGTCATGGACGGAGTACGGCTCGGTTGTTGGGGCGCCCATCGAGCGTGCGGAGTCGCCCGTGGGGGTGTGAGCCGTCGAGCGGTGCGCGGCGGTTTGTCACAGGCGGAGGTTCAAGGTCGAGAAGGAAGGTAGAGAGTGGATCTGGGGGCGTGATGGGGGATGGGGTGGGGGTGGAGGATGGCGTTGGGGGGACGCCGGGGGCCTTGGGTGTCGGGCCTGTCACGGCGCGTCGTGGAGGAGCGACGCGCGGGAATCCTGGCACGCCTTGGCGTGTTTCCTGAGACGTCACCGGGTCTGTTCGACCGGGGACGGACACGACTTCTTCGGATTCCCATCGTGGAATGGGGCGTCTCGGGCGCTCTGACCGATGAAGCCCAAGCCGGCTCAGCCGGCACGGCCGGGCCGCCAGGAGATGGGTGGCCCGGTCTTTTTCCTTCCTACGCTTGGGTCGACGGGTGGGCGCCGGCCGCGGCTTGTGCGTGTGGCCACCGGGAGCGCGATGAGCGAGACAGGGCACATGTCGCTGGATCGGTATCTGGATGCGATCGCGTCGAAGACGCCGTCGCCGGGCGGCGGTGCCGTTGCAGCCACGACGGGCGCGTTGGCCTCGGCGATCGCGCAGATGGTCGTGGCCTACTCGATCGGCAAGAAGTCGCTCGCCGAGCACCAAGACGCGTTGGGCGAGGCGAGCGATCGTCTCGAGCGAGCGCGCACGCTGCTGCTCGGGCTGGCCGAGGAGGACGCGTCGGCATACCAGCGGGTCAACGAGTTGATGCGCTTGCCCGAGGACGACCCGCGTCGGATCGAGTCGTGGGCCGACGCGGTGACGACGGCGGTGCGCGTGCCGCAGTCCATCCTGGCGACGTCGGCGGATCTGGCGCGGCTGCTCGAGACGCTGTGCGAGCGCACGAATCGACGTCTCGCGAGCGATCTGGGTGTGGCGGCGGTGCTGGCCGAGGCGACGGCGCGGGCCGCGTATTGGAACGTGCGCATCAACCTGCCGCTGATGGATGACGAGCGCGAGCGCGTGCGTCTTGATCACGAGTCGGCCGCCATGGTGCGCGACACCCGCGAGCGGGCCGAGCGGGTCGAGCTCGCTTGCGCGCGAGAGAGCGGCGAGATGACCACGGAGTCCGCGACGTGACCGGTGCCTCTTCGACAGCGCGGTATCGCGTGGTGGATCCGGACCCGTCGAACTCGGGGGTGGAGACCATCGTCGCGGCGTTGCGCGAGATGAGCTCGCAGACCGAGCCGCAGGCGATGCTCGCCGCGTACGGGCGCCACATGCTGGCATACCGCCCGAGCGAGTTTCTGGTGTCCATCTCGCTGCGCGGGCTGCCCAAGGGGCGGTACAAGGTGACGCGCGCCTTCGAACCCGCGACCCTGACGCGCGACGAGTGGGACCGCTTCGACCCGTGGGCGAACTGGAACCGACTGCGCGAGGGCGAGGGCGGGCTGATCGGCGAGATGATCGCCACGCCCACGCCCAAGCTGCTGCACGATCTGTCGATCGATGACGACCCCGTGCTTGGCGATGCGCTGCGCGGCATGGGGAGCATGGTCGCGGTGCCCGCGTTCGATGGCGGCGAGCCCCTGAACTGGAACTTTCAGTTCCGCCGAGATCCGAGGGGCTACTCGCCGCGCGAGCTCGAGGAGATCGTGCTGCAGGGCAACCTGCTGGGCACGGCGACGCGCAACCTCGTCTCGCTGCGCCGCGAGGCCGATCTGCGCGGGCAGCTGCAGGGTCAGTTCGAGCAGATCGCGGGCATCCAGCGTGCGCTGCTGCCGCGATCGGCACCGAAGATTCCCGGGTTGCGCATCGCGTCGAGCTATCTGACGAGCGAGCACGCGGGCGGGGACTATTACGATTTCTTCGAGCTGAGCGAGGGCAAGTGGGGCGTGGTGATCGCGGACGTGTCGGGCCACGGCGCCGCGGCGGCGACGATCATGGCGATCCTCCACACGCTGCTCCACGGCGAGGCGCACGACGCCGACCCCACGCGGATCATGTCGTACGCCAACCGTCGACTGATGCAAGCCGGCATCGAGGGGCACTTCGTGACCGTGTTCTACGGCGTGTACGAGCCCGAGACCGGACGACTGCACTACGCCCGCTGCGGGCACAACCCCCCGCGCTTGTACTCGACCGGGTGCGAGAGCTGCATCATTCCGATCGAGGAGGCGGGTGCGCTGCCCCTCGGCGTGCTCGATGACATCGAGATCGACTCGGCCGACGTGGTGCTCGAGCCCGGGCAGTCGCTCGTGCTCTACACCGACGGCATCACCGAGGCGTTCAGCCCCGATCGAGAGGAGTTCGGTGTCGAGCGGCTCGACGACGCGATCCGACAAGCGTCGGGCGATCCCGATGGGGTGATCGAGTCGGTCTACGCCGGGCTGTTCGGGCACGTCGGCGCGATGACGCGTGACGACGACCAGACGCTCGTTGTGCTGCGGCGCGAGGAACCATGAGCGAGGCGCCAAAGCCAGCCGATGCCGCGAACGACGCCGCCAACGAGCCGGCAAGCGACGCGAAACCCAACGAGTGGTTCGCGCGGGACGGCGAGCGCGAGCCTGGATTGCGCTTCTCCTGCACGTCCTGCGGCGCCTGCTGCTCCGGTCCCGAGGGCTTCGTCATGGTCTCCGACGAGGAGACCAAGCGACTCGCGAATCGGATGGGCGTGAGCATCGACAAGTTCGTGGCGGTGTTCACTCGGCCCGAGCGTGGCGGCCGATCACTGGTAGAGCTCAAGACCGAGCACGGGCACGACTGTGTGTTTCTCGATCGCGAGCGTGTGCCTGGGCGGGCGATCTGCCGCGTGTACGAGGATCGCCCGCAGCAGTGCCGAACGTGGCCGTTCTGGAAGCAGAACCTGCGTCGAGCGCGCGACTGGGAGTCGTCGGCGCAGCGATGTCCCGGGATGAACGAGGGGCCGCTGATTCCTCCGGAGCGGGTGCGCGTGATCCGCGACGCCTCGCCGCTGTAGGCGGCGTCGGCGTGCGGCCGGAATTGGACGCGACCGATCTCGCCGAGGCGCGCCGCTGGCTTGAGGCCGCGCGGGATGATGTCGTCTCGGATCTGTTGCGCGAGGTGTTCGCCGAGGTGGCGTCCGTGGTCGCCGAGCGTCGTCCGGTGTGCACCGCGTCGGGGCGATGCTGCCAGTTCGAGGCGTACGGGCATCGGCTGTACGTGACCGGGCTCGAGGCGGCCTTCACGGTCGACCGGCTCCGGCGCGAGCTGTCGCGCGAGGTGTGCGAGGCGGACATCGAGCGCGCGCGCGAGGCGGGGGGCTGCTGCTTCCAGATCGACGGGCTGTGCTCGGTGCATGAGATCAAGCCCGTCGCGTGCCGAACGTACTACTGCGACCCGACGAGCGCGATCTGGCAGACCGAGCTGACCGAGTCGAGCCTGGATCGGCTCAAGCGTCTGCACGAGTTGCACGCCATCCCGTATCGCTACGGCGAGTGGCGGTCGATGCTGTCGCTGGTGCTCGCGGCCGAGGAGCGATAGCGCGTCAGCAACGTGAGGAGCGTGCGCACATCGCGCCCGCTGGGCGAGGCGGTCGGCGGCAGCGGCGGGGGCGAGGACAGCCAGCCCGCGAGCGCGCCGCGGAACACGCGCGCGTGGTCGCCGAGGCGCGGGCCGGCCAGCTTGTGTGCCCACAGCCAGCCCGCGAGGCTCGCGATCACGCCGCCGAAGCCGCGGCCGTGCCGCCGTGTCATCCAGACCCAGTTGCGGGTCGCGCCCTGGAACCATCGGGCGCTCTTGCGTTTCGCCGCGGGGCTGTCGTGCCAGACGACCCATGCGGGGTCAAAGCCGACGCCCAAGTTGGCGGCGAGGGCCTTGAGCGCCAGATCGGCATCGTTGCGGTACAGAAAGAAGTCGCGCTCGTAGCCCCCCAGCGCGATCCAGGCGGCGCGGCGGACGAGGTTGCCGCAACCCATGACGGGCCAATCGCGGCTCCACGATCCCGCGGCGTGGGCGAAGGGCCACTCGCTTTTGCCGGTGCTCGGGTGCTTGGGGTGCAGCGTGATCGCCGCGAGCGAGGGGTCGGCGGCGAGCTCGCGCATCGCGCCCTCGATCGCGTCGGGCTCGGGCCATGCGTCGTCGTCGAGGATGAGCACCACATCGCCCGAGGCGCGGTCGACGCCGCGGTTGAACGCGTCCACGCCGATGTTCGTCTCGAGCGCGAGCACGTCGAGCGCGGGAAAGCGATCGGCGAGCATGCCGAGCGTGTCGTCGGCGGAGGCGTTGTCGACGACGATGATCTCGGCCTGCGCCGTGGCGGGGTCCCCGGTGAGGCGTTCGAGCGTGTGCGCGAGCGCGTCGCGCCGGTTGTAGCTGAGCACGATGATGGAAAGCGAGAGCGGGGCTGGCTCGATCGGCTCGAGCGAGGCGTCGTACCGACGCTCGAGCCGTGGGACGGCGTTCGGCGCCACACGGGGCGCGCGCACCGCGGCGCGGATCGCCATGAGCGCGCCGTGCAACAGCGTCTGGACGCCGCGCTCCGGGGCGCCGGCGCCTGAGAGCCGGTGCAGTTCGTATCGATCGCCGAGCGGAACGAGCGCGTGCCGCCCGCCCATCCACGCCGCGGGCCGCCCCTTGGGCGAGGCGACGACGAGGTCGGCGCCGGGGCCCCAAGCGAGCCGCTTAAGGGCAGCGAGCGGTGCTCCGCTCGGCGGCGTGGGGGTCCGCTCGAGCCCGGCGTGGGCGAGCGCGGCCTCGATCGCGCGCACGTCGTCGGCGTGGAGCGTGGGATCGACGCCGTAGCGCCGCGCGCCGTCGCGCGTCAGCGTCTCGAGGTCGCGCGCGAGTTGATCGAGCGGGCGGGCCTCGGGCGTGGGCAGCTCGGCGGGGGCCAATGCGGGCCAGCGTCCGCCCAGCGCATCGGCCAGGCCCTTCAGATGCAGCTCGGCGATCTCGTCGCGCCCGATGAGGATCTGCCCCGCCGCTCGGCACGCCTCGCGCCACGCCCGCGCCGCGCGTGCGCGGCGTGGGCGGGCGCCCTTGGCCTCGATCGGCAAGAACGCGTTCCGCGCCGTGTAGTACCGCTGCCAGCCCTTGGCCTGGTCGAATCGGGGATGGACCGCGACCGCGTCGTCGGCGACCACCACACGCTGGCTGGTCGCACGGATCAGTCGGAGGCACCACGCGGCGTCGTCGCCGTTAAGAAAGACGTCGGGCATCAGCCCGACGCGGCGCGCGGCCTCGGCGCGCACGAGCAGGCAGCACGCCGCGGCGTAATCGAGCATCGCGCTCGCCTCGCCCGGCGCGACGCCCCGCAGCGAGCCGGTGCGGGCATCGACCACGCCGCCACGCTCGAAGATGTCATCGACGGTGGGCCAGGCGATGGCGGCGCCAACGACGACCGCGTCCGGCTCGATGCGGCGGATCATGGCGCGGAGCGTGTCGGTCGTGACGCGTGCGTCGCTGTCGACGAGCCAGAGCCACTCGGGCGCCGGTTGGTGGACGAGCAGCGCGTGGGCGAGGCCCGCGTTGTACCCGCCGCTGCCCCCGCGGTTGGTCGGCAGCCGGAGGACCTGGAGCCGGGGATCGGTCCGCGACGGGGCGAGCGCCGGATCCGAGGCGTTGTCGACCGCGACGATGCGGAGATCCACACCCTCGCGAGCGATCTCGTCGGCGATCGCGAGCAGGTCGCCCGTGACGTGGGCAAAGTCGCCCGGCGCGTTAAAGCACGGCGTGACCGCGGCGATCTGCAACCGAGCGGTCGGCTCGGACGCATGGGAGTCGGGCTGCCCGGTCGGTGCACGCAAGGGCGGCCAGTGTAGAGGGGCGTCTCGGGATGGGGCGGGGTCGAGGCGGGCGATGGGCTCGATCGGACGTGAGCCGGATCGGGCCCGACGATGCCGACCCGTGTGAGACGTGTCTAGTAGGGGCGTGTCTGGACGATCGGCGGCATCGGCGTGTAGCCTGTGCCGCCCCGGAGAGACGCGTTGGGGTCGTAGACCGCCCGTCGCTCGTGAACCGCTCCACAGGAGGCGCCATGCGTTCCCGCTTTCTCCGTTCGACCCGCCACGCCGCCCGGACCATCTCGCCGGGGACCTTCGCCGATTGCGAGACGCTCGAGCCCCGGATCGTGCTGTCGGCGTTCACCGGCACGGCGCCGCTGCCCGACATCGGCTCGCTTGAGGACCCGGGCAACCCCATCGTGCGTCTGGTGACCACGTTCGGGGACATCGATCTGGAGATGTTCCCGCTGACGTCGCCGCGGACCGTGCAGAACTTCTTGTTCTACGTCGACACGGGCCGCTACGACGAGACGTTCAGCCACCGCTTCGTGGAGGACTTCGTCTTCCAGTTCGGCGGGTTCGGCTTCCGGGACGACGGGAACACATCGCCCGGTTTCTTCGAGGTGCCGACCGAGCCGCCCATCCAGAACGAGTTCAACCGCTCGAACACGGAGCGCACGCTCTCGTTCGCCAAGCTCGGCGGCGACCCCGACAGCGCCGACAGCCAGTGGTTCATCAACCTCGGAGACAACTCGGCGAACCTGGACAACCAGAACGGTGGGTTCAGCGTGTTCGGGCGCGTGCTGGACGATCGCTCGTGGGATGTCGTGCAGTCGCTGACGACCTTCGCGACGGTGGACCTGACGTCGGCGGCACCGCCGTTCAGCTCGGCGTTCACCGATGTGCCGGTCGCGCCCGGCTTCGACCGGGGTGATCCGCAGGAGGCGTTCTTCCTGTACGTCATCGACGCCGAGATCATCCGCCCGAGCGCCGGGCAGTTCTTCGACCAGCGGCTGGTGTACCCCGACGGGTTCCGCGGTCTGACGGACACGCGAGTTGTGATCTCAAACCCCAACACGGTCAACGCGGACTTCCAGATCATCGTGCGGTACGAGGCCGACGCGCGCGAGGAGGTCATCGGCGCCGGCACCATCAACCCGCACGGCAACTTCACGCTCACCTACCAAAACGGGCTCGATCTGATCCGCCAGGGCGTGCCGTACAGCCTCGAGATCCAGAGCTATCTGAACGGCGGCGGGTTCAACCCGCAGCCAATCTCCGCCGAGTTCTTGCACGCGGACAACTTCCTGGCGCGGAACTCGACCATCGCCGAGTCGTTCTTCAACCCCGAGCGGATTGGCGCGCTCCGCGCGTGGGGCTTCGGCGGCGTGCCCGCGGCCGAGCCGAGCGCCAACGCGGACCTCGTGCAGGCCCGCCGCCCGTTCATCGTCTGGCAGAATCTGGAGGCCGCGGACGGCACGGTCTTCGTCACGCTCTATCGCACGGACGCCGATCCGATCGTGGAGTCCTTCGACCTCGACGCGAAGCGTCGCGGCGGGATGAGCGTCGCGTCGATCTTCACCGGCGCCGATCTGCAGGGCTACGTCGGCGCTCGCGTGACGAGCACCGTCGACATCGTCGCGGCGATGAGCTACTACGAGAACATCATCGACTCGTCGATCCCGGTGGGGCAGGGCGCGCTGCAGAACGCCGCGGCGTTCGGCACGCTGCTGGCCCCGCAGCTCAACTCGCCCCGCGGCGCGTTGGCCGACGTGCGGCCCTCGCGCGTCGCGACGCCCTCGCACATCACGTTTGTGAACCCCTCGTCCGAGGTCGCGACCGTCACGCTCTCGCTCGTGCGCAACGACGGCTCGTTCGTCAGCCGCCAGATCGCGATCGGCGCCGAGCGTGGCACGGCCTTCGCGCTCGACGCCGCGGCCCTCGGGTTCGAGCCGGGCGAGTCGCTGACCGCGTACTACG
This sequence comes from Planctomycetota bacterium, assembly GCA_038534175.1. Taxonomy (GTDB): domain Bacteria; phylum Planctomycetota; class Phycisphaerae; order Phycisphaerales; family UBA1924; genus JBCBZM01. The sequence continues at coordinate 22,352 of JBCAXI010000007.1, forward strand.
CCGCGACGTTCCCCGTCTTCGCCCACTACGCGGGCATCGACGACCTGCCCAATGGTCGATACAAGCGCACCGGCGCGGCGTTCAACACCGCCGCCACCAGCAACGCCCTCTTCGCCGCGGGCGCCCTGGCCAACGAGCGCCTCATCGTCTTCAATCCCGCGACCGCGCCGGGTGCGTCGGTCAACTTCCAGGTGCAGTTCCACTTTGCCGACGAGACCTTCGGCGCGGGCGATCTGTTCACCGTTGCGCCGTTCCAGCGGCTCGAGATCGATCTGGCAGCCCTCGCGGCCGAGCAGGGCAACGACTCGACGTTCGGCGTCGCGATCGTCTCCGAGCGGCGCGTGGGCGGGCAGCTTGTGCCCTCGCCGCTGATCGTGTCGCGCTACCGCGCGGACAACGGCGTCGAGGTGGTCCAGTCCTCTCCGACGCTCGCGGGATCGCTGCTCAGCCTGAACGACCGCTCGATTCTGGCCTGACGCCCGATCGGGCCGACTCAGCGCCACCCGAGACGAGCGCGCAGTCGCGACGCGAGCGTGCGCGAGGCGCCGCGGACGCTGCGCAGGCGATCGAGCTCGGCCTCGAGCTCGGCGATCCGAGCGTGCGATCGGGCGTGTGTCTCGGCGTGCGCGCGCTGCTCGGCGGCGTAGGCGTCCTGGGCCGTCCGAAGCCAGGTCTCGAGGTTGCTGATGTGCTTGGCGACGCCGGCGGCGGAGACGGGCTGGTGATCGGCGTCGAGCCAGTTGGTGTCGCTGGCGCGGGTGATGTGGTTCCAGCATTTCAGGAGCGCCTCGGCGCGTTCCAGGTATTGGGCGCGGTGTTTGTCGACGATGCGGGCGAACAGCTCGTCGTGGCGTTTGACCGCCGACTCGACGAGCGACTCGGCGCCGCCGCGCCGCCGCCAGACGAACAAGGGCGCCTCCACGCGCACGCCGTGGTAGCCCGCCAGCGCGAGCCGGACCCATAGCTCCCAGTCCTCGTATCCCTCGCGGAACGACGCGTCGAACAGCCCGACCCGCTCGATCGCCGCGCGACGCACCAGGGCGGTGACCGGGTGCAGGTTGGTCAGGAGGAGCAGATCCGGATCCCAATCGGGCGTGCGCCAGATGAAATCATCGGCGTCGGGCACGACGATGCGCTCTTGGCAGTACGCGTGCGAGGCGTGGTCGTCGCTCGCGTCGAGCGCTCTGGAGAGCTCGGTGGCGTAACCGGGCTCGACGGTGTCGTCGGCGTCGAGAAACACGAATCGATCGTGATCGTCCTGGGCGCACGCCTCGATGCCGGCGTTTC
>JBCAXI010000008.1:0-20874 GCA_038534175.1 Planctomycetota bacterium
GTCGGCGGGCTCGAGCATGAGCGGCTTCCAGCCGGTGGTCTTCTGCTCGAGGGCCTTCCTTAGAAGCGTGCTCACGATGTAGACCATGGAGTGGTCGGCGGACTGTCGTGTGGTGGGGTTGCGCTTGGCGGGGTCGCCGATGATGCCGAAGGCGGGCTCGTAGGCGACGATGTTGATGTTCTTGATGCGGGCGCCGTCGGGGTCTTCGAGCAAGCCGGGGTCTTTGTCGAGCAGGTCGTGCATCGCCTGGAGGGCGCCGGCGGACTGGTGCTCGTACAGGCCGAGCTTGAAGTGCATGCCCATCACGGCGAAGTCGTCGCCGGCGCGTGAGAGGTGCAGATCGAAGGGGCTCGCGTCCTTCTGCCCGGTGTTGGCATCCGTCGCGTTGACGGCTTTGAACATCTGCCCGGGCCCCTCGAACATACGGAAGATCGCCTCGGGGTTTCTAAAGATGTCGCGCGGGCCGAGGAAGCCGGCCATCGAGCGCTTGACGCTCAAGACCGCGGCTTCGGTCGAGATCGCGGCCGACGAGCCCTTGGAGTCGCTGAGCTGCTTGCCGGCGCGGATGGCGCGGAACGGGATGTAGTGGGCGATGGCCATGCCGATGGCGGACTCGATCTGCTCGGCGGTCGCGCCGAGCATGGCCCCGTAGACGGCGGCGCTGGCGATGGCGCCGTGGACGACGTGGTCGATCTTGTAGGTCTTGAGGCTGAAGACCTCGGCGAGTCGTCCGCGGATCTCGTCGTGGCAGACCATGGCGCGGAGCGCCTTCTCGCCGTCGGTGCCGGTCATCTGCGCGGCGGCGATGCAGACGGGGTAGAAGTCGTTGTGCCCGAACTCGCCGGCGATGTGGTTGCGTTCGGGGTTGTAGCCGAAGTTGGTGCCGTTGGAGTCCCACTCGCGCACGGCGGCCGAGTTGGCGGCGATGGCCTTCTCGGATTTGACCGGCGCGTTGGAGCCAAAGACGGTCGCGCCTTTCTCGCCGTCGGCGAGGGGGTAGGTGAGTGCCTCATCGCGGAGGACGGTGGGGGCGTTGGTGCCGAGTGCGAGCGCGCTGAGGCCGCAGAGGACGGCGTCGGTCTGGAAGAGGTTGGTCTTGTCGAGGACGGCCGCGCCGGGGTTGCCCTTCTTGGCGGGGTCGTCGGAGAGAAAGTCGATGGCGTAGCGGGCGATGCCGAGGGCCTGGTTGGAGTCGGCGGGGAGGTGGACGGGCTCGGACATCGGGGGCTCTCCTGGATTGGGCCTGGATTGGGCCTTCGTTGAGGGGGGAGAGGATGGTAGAGGTCATCCGGCGTTCACGGCTCCGGAGTAAAAGAACCGCCCCAGGCCAACGGTGAACACAAAGCAGCCCCAGAGGGCGTGCTCGATGCACGCGGCGGCGGTCGAGTTGGTGCGCTTGTAGGTGGACATGAACATCCAGCCAGCGGGCAGGGTCATGAGCACCGCGATCGGATTCAAGAAGACCACATGGACCCAGCCGAAGGCGAGGGCGTTGGCGGCGAGCAGGGCGCGGGGCCGCAGGATGTTGTGGTACCGATGGGCGAAGAATGGTCGGAAGATGACCTCTTGGGCATACACGCTGGCGATGGGGTAACCGATCATCACGAACAGCCAGATCCGAGGCCGCTCGCGGGGGAACTCGAGGAATCGGTCTGGATAGGCGATCAGCACCAGCCCCACGACCAGCGGTGCCAGGATCGCGAAGCGGAGCAGGGCGGGCTTGAGGGCCGTCCACGTGAGGCCTGACCAGCGCCAGAGCGACCGCCGATCGAAGGTCCGGTCCAACAGCGTCACGCCCAGGCAGGCGACCGCCCAGAGCCAGAGGGCGGGGAAGAGCCAGCGGGGGGTGTCGAACGGCGGGACGCCGCGGTCAAAGAGGACCGCGCAGACGCCCGGCGCCACGAGGAACATCGTGACGCATTCGACCCATCGGGCTGCCCGGCGTTTCGTGGGATTCACGGTTCGAAGCCTAGAGTCTGGGCCCGCCTTGTCCCATTCCACGCCTGAATCTGGAGATTGATCCATGTCGCAGCAGCCCGTGATTGTCGCCGCCAAGCGCACGCCCATCGGTCGGTTCTTTGGCGGGTTCAGCCGCGTGCACGCGACGCAACTCGGGGCGTTCGCGATCGGGGGCGTGCTGGAGTCGGCACCCGCGCTGAAGGACCACGTGGACGAGTGCGTGATGGGCTGTGTCTTGCAGGCCGGGCTGGGACAGAACCCCGCGCGGCAGGCGGCGCTGAAGGCCGGGCTGCCGGACACGATGAGCGCGAAGACGATCAACAAGGTCTGCGGCTCGGGACTTGAGGCCGTGATGATGGCCGCCCAGTCGATCAAGGCGGGCGACAACGAGGCCGTGATCGCGGGCGGGCTCGAGAACATGACCGCGGCGCCGCACTTCAGCCACGTTCGGCAGGGCGTGAAGTTCGGTGCGGCGTCGTTCGAGGACCACATGCAGTTTGATGGCTTGCGGTGCGCGTTCGAGTGCTGGGGCATGACCAACGCCGCGGACCACATCGCCAAGAGCCACGAGGTCAGCCGCGAGGAGCAGGACCGCTTCAGCGCCCAGAGCCACCAGCGTGCGGGCGAGGCGACCAAGAACGGATGGTTCGACGCGGAGATGGTCAAGCTCACTGGTGCCCAGCTCGGTAACAAAAAGAAGCCCGGTCCCGACGGCGGCGTGCAGGCCGACGAGGGCATCCGCCCGGAGTCCACGGCCGAGGGGCTCGCGGGCCTGCGCACCGTGCCCGGGCACGAGTTCATCACCGCGGCGAACGCGAGCCAGATCTCTGACGGTGGCGCCGCGGTCGCGGTGACCAGCGCGACCAAGGCCGAGAGCCTGGGCCTCAAGCCCATGGCCAAGATCGTCAGCTACGCCACGAGCGGCGTCGCGCCCAAAGAGATCTTCTCGGCACCGATCACCGGCATTCAGAAGGCCCTCGACAGGGCTGGCCTGAGCGTCGGCGACATCGACCTGTTCGAGATCAACGAGGCGTTTGCGGCGCAGGTGCTCTGCAACATCAAGCCGTTGGGCATCGACGAGGCCAAGCTGAACGTTTGCGGCGGTGGCATCGCCCTAGGGCATCCCATTGGGGCCAGTGGCGCTCGTGTGCTCACCACTCTTTTGCATCAGATGGAGCGTCTCGACGCCAAGCGAGGCCTGGCGGCGCTCTGTCTGGGCGGCGGCAACTCCGTGGCGATGGTGGTCGAGCGAGGTTGAACGGCCTGTGAGGCGGGATCGAGGGCGTGAGTCCTTGATCCGAAGCTGCCTAGGCCGCCCAGCTGGGTTCATTCGACCGAATCTTCGCAGATTGTTGGTCGATCCAACTTCCGCGCGGTCTATTGGGACCTGAGCGGAACCTTTGAGGTGATGCGTGGGCGACGCGGCGTGGTCATTGCGACCACAACGCCGCGACGCTGTTCCTGCGCGCCGGGGTTCCGACGGGCCGAAGAGGAGATCTGAGATGCGTTCGAGTGGGAAGGCCTTTTGTGGCAAGGCGTTGTGGGCCCTATCGGGCCTCTGCGTTGCGTGTGTGGCACAGGCGGGTGTGATTCCGGGCGACATCGAGCGCTCGACCCGCGTGAAGCTCGGCACGTCATCGGCGGTCGAGGAGCAGTCGGACGAGACCGGCGTCTTTGACTCCAACGTCATCTCGATTGTCAGTCTGGATAGCGCCCGGGCGCAGCAGACCTCCGACGAGCAGGGCAACAGCTGGTCCGGGTCGATGTTCTCCGGCGCCCAGGTCGTGAGTGTGTCCCCCGTGGGCACCGCGAGCACGATGTTCAAGTACGAGTTCGAGCTCATCGAGTCCACGATGGTCATGATCGACGCCAGCTCGAGCGGCGCGACCGACGGCTTCGAGCCCGAGGTCACGCTCGACAGCTCGATCGGGAACATTTTCAGTTGGACGATCGACCCCTCCAACCCTCGCTCGATCAACGCGATGCTCCTGCCGGGCACGTACACGTTCGAGGCGTCGATCTTCGGCGTGGTCAGCCGTCCGGGCTCGTTCGAGTCGTCGCTGATGTTCTCGGGGCTGCTCGACGCGCCTGTGATCGTCCCGACGCCCGCGAGCGGGGCTCTGCTGGGTCTCGGTCTTGCGGCCGCGATTCGCCGTCGCCGGGCCTGACGCTCGCCCTCGCTGCCCATCTGCCTTTGATCGCCCACCTGATAAGGGTGGGCGTTTTCTTGCGCCCTGTCTCCGAGGCATGAGAGCCCATCGCGGGCTCAGGTGGTGGACCGAGACCTCCGATAGAAGTACGGGCTCCTCGGGCAGGCCGAGGATGGGGCGGGTGCGGAGGTCGTTGATGGACGCGGAAAGCCAGATCGCTCGTGGTCGGGAGGCGTTGCGGGGCGTGTTCGCCGAGCGGCCGCTGCTGCCGGCGTTCGCCGCGGCCTTGTTTGTCGAGCGGATGCTGGTCGGGGAGGGCCAGGGCGAGGCGGCCGGGGCGATGGATCTGGAACGGAGGCGTGACGCGGTGGCGTCGGCGATTCGCACCGTGATGCACAATGCGGACATGCTTGAGGCGGTGCGGAACGTGCTGGTGCGTTCGGATCTGCCGGTCGTCGACGCGACGAGCTCATCGGCGTTTGTCGAGGAGGCGAGGCGGCACCTCGAGACGTCGCTTCGCGAGGTGGCGGACGACGCGTACGCCTGGGCGCCGGAGGGCGTGTGGCGTGAGGCGGCGGCGGTGGTGATCGCGTCGCTGTTCGGCGAGGAGGCGGACCGAGTCTCTGACGGACGATCGGGGGACGCGGGGCGGTGTGCGGCCTGAGGTTGTGTGGTCCCTATAGTCGGCCGCTGCGCGGCGGGCGCCGTGCCGAAATCGCAATCCCTCCAACGAAAGGTCGCCCGCGATGCAACGGCGGACGCACCACTGCAACGAGCTGCGCGATGCGCACATCGGCCAGACTGTCACCCTTCAGGGCTGGGTCAATTCCTACCGCGATCACGGCGTGGGCCTGGTCTTCATCGACCTGCGCGACCGCAATGGACTGACGCAGCTGGTCTTCGACCGCGAGGACGCCAACGAGGAGATTCTGGCCGCGGCCGACAAGCTTCGTAATGAGGACGTGATCTCGGCGACGGGCGTTGTGCGCGCCCGTGACGGCGGGCCCAACCCGAAGCTGGAGACCGGCACGATCGAGGTCGTGGTCTCGCAGCTGGAGGTGCTTGGCAAGACCGAGACGCCGCCGTTCTCGCCGGGTGACGCGAGCAACCTGCCCAACGAGGAGGTGCGCCTGCGACATCGCTACATCGATCTGCGCCGTCCCGCGATGCAGAAGATCCTGGCGACGCGCCACCGCATCACGAAGGTGGCCCGCGACTACTTCGACGAGCAGGGCTTCCTCGAGATCGAGACGCCCGTGCTGTGCAAGAGCACGCCCGAGGGCGCTCGCGACTTTCTGGTGCCGAGCCGTCACCAGCCGGGGAGCTGGTACGCGCTGCCGCAGTCGCCGCAGCTGTTTAAGCAGTTGCTGATGGTGTCTGGGTGTGATCGGTACCTGCAGATCTGCCGGTGCTTCCGCGACGAGGACCCGCGCGCGGATCGCCAGGCCGAGTTCACGCAGATCGACCTCGAGATGAGCTTTGTCGATCGCGAGATGGTCATGGAGATGATGGAGGGGTTCGCGCGGCGACTCTGGCAGGAGGTGCTGGACGTCGAGCTTGGCTCGTTCGATCGGATCACATTCCGCGAGGCGATGGACCGCTACGGCATCGACCGCCCGGACCGCCGATTCGGGCTCGAGATCGCCGATGTCTCGGAGATCATGTCCAAGGCCGACTTCAAGGTCTTCCACGACGCGCTGGCCAAGCCGCGCGGTGTCGTGCGCGCGATCCGCGTGCCCGGCGGCGCCGAGAAGCTGACGCGCAAGATGACCGACGGGTACACCGAGTTCGTCAAGCAGTTCGGCGCCGGTGGCGTGCCCGTGGCGAAGTACACCGGCAAGGGCGAGACCGGCGGCTTCGAGACCGGCATCGCGAGATTCATCGCGCCCGTCGCCGACGAGCTGGTGAAGGCGCTCGGGCTCGAGGTGGGCGACATCGTCATGTTCGGCGCCGACACCTACTCGACGTGCGTTAAGGCGCTTGGCGAGCTGCGGCTCAAGCTCGGCAAAGATCTAGATCTCATCGATGAGTCCAAGTGGGACATGCTCTGGGTGTTCGACTTCCCGATGTTCGAGTACGATGAAGAAACCAAGCGGTACTACGCGCTGCACCACCCGTTCACGGCACCGAACCCCGATCAGGTCGGGGCGTTCATGGCGACCGACGCCTCGGACATCGACGCGGTCGAGGGCATCGTGAGCGCCGGCTACGACCTCGTGTGCAACGGCTCAGAAGTCGGCGGCGGGTCGATTCGTATCCACAACCGCGACGTGCAGGCCAAGGTGTTTGAGCTGCTGGGCATGAGCGAGCAGGAAGCGAAGGACAAGTTCAGCTTCTTGCTCGAGGCGTTGCAGTTTGGGGCGCCGCCGCACGGCGGCGTGGCGTTCGGGCTCGATCGCCTTGTCATGCAGCTTTGCGGCACGAACAACATCCGCGACGTGATCGCGTTCCCGAAGACGCAGACGGGCGCCGACCTGATGTGCGAGGCGCCGAGCGCCGCCGACGACGCGCAGCTCGGGGAGCTGTACGTGCAGAGCACGTGGGAGGAACCGGAGGCCTGAGCCAGGTCGAGCCGTTAGGCTGGACGCATGGCTGAGCACCGGATGTACCAGGTCGACGCGTTCGCGGATCGCATCTTTCGCGGCAACCCTGCGGCGGTCGTGCCCCTCGAGGGATGGCTGCCCGACGACATGATGCAGGCGATCGCGGAGGAGAACCGTCTGAGTGAGACGGCGTTTTTCGTGCCGACGCCGCTCGGGGCGTGCGACTACCACCTGCGGTGGTTCACGCCGGCGGTTGAGGTGGAGCTCTGTGGGCACGCGACGCTGGCGTCGTCCTGGGTGCTCTGGCATCGGCTGGGATTCAGTGGGGAGCGTGTGAGTTTCGAGTCGCGTTCTGGGCCGTTGGCCGCGAGGCGGGATGGCGAGCTAATCGAGCTCGACTTTCCCTCCAAGCCGTTCGAAGCGCGTGAGGCCTCTGAGGCGGTGATCGAGGCGTTGGCCGCTCGTCCGAGCCAGGCGCTGTTTGGCATGGACCTGCTGTGCGTGTTCGACAATGAGCGAGATGTGCTGGAGATGGCGCCGAACTTCGGGCTGTTGGCCGACGCGACGGAGACGCGCGCGGTGATCGTGACCGCGCCCGGGCGTTCGCACGACTTCGTCAGTCGCGTGTTCGCGCCGAAGGTGGGGATCAATGAGGATCCGGTGACCGGATCGGCGCACTGTCTGCTGGCGCCGTACTGGGGCGAGCGGCTGGACAAGTCGGTGCTCTCGGCGCGGCAGGCGTCGCGGCGTGGAGGCGAGATCCGGTGCACGCTGGAGGGCGATCGGGTGCTGCTGGCGGGCAAGGCGTCGCCGTTTCTTGAGGGCGTGATCACACTGCCTTGATGGCGGTCAGGGCATCGTCCACGTCGCGCGCGGCTTGTCGGTGCCGTTCCACTCGAAGCGGGCGCGTCGGTGTCCGTCGTGTTTGAGGTAGAGCCAGTCGAGCGCCGCGATCCTGGTCTCGATGACCGCGAAGTTCGCTCGGCCCGGCCGGGTCTCCGCCTCGGTCGGCACACGATTGCGGAGGTCATCGGGCAGGTTGGGGTCGGGCCCCTCCCGATCGTCGGGCGTCGGGTGTCCGGGCGTGTGCGGCGCCAGGTAGCACCGCCGGCTGCTGAGCGTGGAAGCGGCCCAGCGTTGGTCGGCGAGCGGGCCGATCGTGTGGACCGTTGCGACGCCGACGGCGCGGAGTTGGACCTTCCGCGGCGGGTCGTAAAAATGCCACGCGACGCGCGGGTCGTGGGCGATGTGCTCGAGCTTGGGGCTGCGCGCGTCGGTGTGGCAGGCGAGCGTGCGGGACGCGCGATCGGTGGCTCGGAGGATGACCGTGCGCGCGGCCGGGGCCCCCGCCGGGTCGACGGTGCACAGCGTGGGGCTGTGCCAGGGCTCTTTGGCGCGTTCGGCGGCGCGGGCAAGAGTTGACCAGACGCCCAAGAGCACGGCGTCCGGCGTGGTCCAATCGTCCTCGGCGCGGGGTGTGTACTTCATTCGATGGCGGGTTCTTCGCTGGGCGGCGTGTTGGGCAGCGGGATCGTCTCGCCGCTGTCGGCGTCGCGCGCGCCGGTGACGCACTCGACGATCACGCCGGCGACGGTGTCGGGATCGAGCGTGGCGGTGGTGGGAATCACGGACTCATTGAAGAGGCCGCGGAGCATGGGTGTCTCGACGGCGCCGGGCGCCACGGCGAAGGCGCGGATGTTGTGCTCGGCCCCCTCGTTGTGGATTGACTTGACCTGAAGCATCGCGGCGCCCTTGGCCTGGGCGTAGGCGAAGAAGCCGGGGAAAGGATCGATGGTGGCGTAGCTGGTGACGTTAACGATCCGGGCGTCGCGCTGCTCGACGAACGTCGACCACAGTTGGGCGACGAGTAGGGCGGGGCCGAAGGCGTTGACGGCGAAGGTTCGCTTGAGGAGGCCCTCGCTGGTGCGTTCGATCGGCACGCTCTCGACGTAGCCGGCGTTGTTGACGAGGTGGTCGACGCGGGCGAAGCGGTCGAGCGTGCGTTGGGCGAGGCGTTTGACGTCATCGGCGTCGCCGAGATCGGTCGGGAAGATCGCGGTGGCGTGGGCGCCCGCGTCGCGTGCGGCCTCGGCGGTGTCTTCCAGCGGCTTGGCGCGTCGGCCGGCGAGGGCGAGGGCGTGGCCCCGGGCGCCCAGCGCGATGGCGGTGGATCGACCGATGCCGCTGCCGGCGCCGGTGATCAGCGTGACGGGGGGCGAGGCGGAGGGCGGGGTGGTCATGCCAGAACGGTATCGCATGCTCGATAGACTCGCGGCATGGTGACACGAATCGCGGCGTTGTTGGTAGTGGTCGTGGTGCTGGCGGCGCCGTTCGTGCTCAGCGCGGGCACGCCTCGGGCGGCTTCCAGCGACGAGGACGTGCCCACGGTGGTGGTCGTCACGCCGCACGCCGAGCAGCTCCGGACCGAGTTCGCCGAGGGCTTTGCGCGTTGGCACCAAAGAGTGCACGGCAGCCCGGCGCGGGCCGAGATGCGCCAGCCGGGCGGCACGCGCGAGATCCAGAATCAGCTTCAGGCCGAGTATCGGGCGGCGATCAAGGCGGGGCTGATCTCGCCTGAGGGAGAGGCCCAGCAGGGCGCGGTGTCGGCGGATCTGATGTTCGGCGGTGGCACGTACGAGCACAACCGGCTGGCGCGACCCGACGCGGTGCGCGCCACACTCCCCGGCCGAGACGAGCCCGTGGAGCTGTCGGTCTCCGTGCCGGCGGGCTTCCGCCCCGAGAACCTCGAAGAGTGGTTCGGAGAGGTCGCGATGGCCGGCACCGAGCCGGTGTACCACCCCGAGCAGTACTGGATCGGCTCGGCGTTGTCGAGCTTTGGCATCGTGTTCAACCGTCCGGCGATGGCGCGGCTGAAGCCGAGCGAGCCGGACCCGAATCCGAAGGGGTTCCACGATCTGGCCAGCCCGATCATGATTGGGGAGATCGCGCTGGCCGACCCGCGACTCTCGGGCTCGATCGTCACGACGATGGACTCGATTCTGGGCTACTACAAGGCGCGATCGATGCGGGGCGAGGGTTCGGGCGATTGGGACGAGGGGTGGCGTGTGCTGCGCGGCATGGGCGCGAACACGCGGTACTTCACGGGTAGCTCTACGAAGCCCCCGCGTGACGTCGCGGCGGGCGAGGCGGCCGCGGGGCTGGCGATCGATTTCTATGGACGGGCCCAGGCGCAGGCCGTGCTGCAGCCGGGCGAGACGCCGGGCGAGGGCCGGGTGGGGTACGTCGATCCGGTGGGCGCGGTGTACGTGGATCCCGATCCGATCTCGATGCTTCGCGGCGGTCCGAACCCGGAGCTCGCGCGGCGGTTCATCGCGTTCGTGCTGAGCGAGGAGGGGCAGGCGCTCTGGCAATTCCCGGCGGTGACATCGGAGCGCGGGGCGTCGAACCCGACGCTGGACGGCGAGCCCATGGGGCCTCGGCGATACGAGCTGCGCCGCATGCCGATCCGGCCCTCGATGTACGAGGAGTACTTCGACGTGTTCGTGGACCGGGTGAATCTCTACGAGCTGGCGTCGGACACAAAAAACCCGGGATGGCGCGCGGGTGTGGAGATGATGCTCGGCGCGGCGTGCATCGACGCCCACGAAACACAGCGGGCGGCGTGGGTGGCGATCGCGGACGCTCGCGCCGCGGCCAACCCGGTCGCGGAGGTCGAGCGTTTGACCGATGTCTTCTACTCGTGGCCGACACCCGAGCGGATCGAGGCGATCTGGAACGAGCGGTTCGGTGCCGGCGATGTCGCGCTGCCGGACGACGCGCTGCTGGCGTGGACGGAGGAGAACTATCGCAGGATCCGCGATACGTGGCGCGACGGGCGGGTCGAGCGTCGGCTGCGGATCGTGTACACGCTGGCGTTCGAGGAGATCTACGAGCGCGTCATCGAGGAGGCCACGGGGCTTGGGGGCGGAGCATGAGCGTGGCGACCGCCAGGTCCGTGCAGCGGCCGCTGCGCACCAAAATCATCGCGACGATCGGCCCCGCGAGCGAGTCGCACGAGATGGTGACCAAGCTGGTCGATGCGGGGGTCTCGATCTTCCGTTTCAACTTCTCGCACGGCACGTTCGAAGAGCACGCGGCGCGGCTTCGCACGGTCCGCGAGGTGGCGCGGGCGCAGCGCCGTGTGATCGCCGTGCTGGGTGATCTGCCGGGACCCAAGATCCGAACGACGCGGACCACCGACGAGGGCGTGATGCTTGAGGCGGGCGCGGACGCGCTCATTCGAGCGGACGTCGAGGAGGCGTTTGTCGAGGACGGCGTGGCGGTGCTGGGCACGACGTACGAGTCGATGATTGATGAGGTCGCGGCGGGCCAGCGCGTGCTGATCAACGACGGGGCCATTCGCATGCTGGCGGTCGGGGCCGAGGAGCGTCCGCGTCAGCTGCGGTGTCGCGTGCTGGTGGGCGGCCTGGTGACCTCCAAGAAGGGGATCAATCTGCCGGAGACCGAGCTGGCGGCACCCGCGATCACGGACCATGACTGGACCTGTGTCGAGTGGGCGGTCGAGCACGGCGTCGATCTGCTGGCGCTCTCGTTCGTGCGCCGTCCCGAGGAGTTGCTTGATCTGAAGCAGCGGCTGAGCGGCATGTGCGCGATGGACCGCGGCTCGGCGGACGAGGCGGGCACGCAGATCCCGATTGTTGCGAAGGTCGAGAAGCCGCAGGCGGTCGCGCGGATCGAGGAGATCGCGGCCGCGGCGGACGCGGTGATGGTCGCGCGCGGTGACCTGGGCGTCGAGATGGACCTGGCGCAGGCACCCGCGGTGCAGAAGCGGATTTTGTCGGCGTGCCACGAGTGGGGCAAGCCCGCGATCGTCGCGACGCAGATGCTCGAGTCGATGATCGAGTCGGCCAGCCCGACCCGCGCCGAGGCGACCGATGTCGCCAACGCGGTCTACGACGGCGCCGACTGCGTCATGCTCTCGGGCGAGACGGCGGTCGGCAAGCGCCCCGCGCTGGCAGTCGAGACGATGCGACGGATCTGCAGCGAGGCGGAGCGCACGCGAGGGGAGTTTGGGGCCTCCGCCCCGGCGCCGAGAGCGCTGATCGCGTCGAGGTACCGGACCGCGGCGCTCGCGCACGGCGCCTTCCACGTGGCGCGAGACCTCCGTGCGCGGCTGGTGGTCTGCTGGTCGCAGAACGGCGGCACGGCGCGATACCTCTCGAACCACGCGTTCGACGCGCCGATCGTGGCATACACGTCGGACGCGCGCGCGACGCGGCGGATGACGCTGCTTAGCGGCGTCACGCCGTTGCTCTCCGAGCCGCCCGCGTCGGGTCGGCTGTCGGCGTGGTGCGAGCAGATCGACGCCGACCTGCTCGAACGCGGGTGGGTGCGTGAGGGGGACGCGATTGTGCTCGTGGGCGGCCTGCCGCTGGGCGAGGTGCGTTCCACGAACACGATCTCCACGCACTACGTAGGGCAGTCGGACACATCCAGGCCCCTGGAGTAGCGGGCGATGGCGACCGAGCATCGGACGGCGGCGGTGGTGGCGATCGGCGATGAGCTCGCCCTCGGGCAGTCGCTCGATACCAACAGCCAATGGCTCGCGGATCGGCTCACATCGATCGGCGTCTCGGTGATCGAGCACGCGACGCTCGATGATGACCGGGTGCGCCTGCACGAGGCGCTCGAGCGGCTCGCCTCGCAGGCGGACCTGCTGGTGTGCACCGGCGGGCTGGGGCCGACGGCCGATGACCTCACGCGATTTGCGCTGGCGGACGCGATGGGCGCGGAGTTAAAGGAAGACGCCGAAGCGCTGGCGGTGATCCGCACGTGGTTCGAGGGCCGAGGACGGGTGATGCCGGACGCCAACCGCGTGCAGGCGCTGCGCCCAAGCGCGGCGAGGTTTCTGCCCAACCCCAATGGCACGGCGCCCGGTCTGGCGTGCCAGATCGCCCGGTGCGATGTGTACTGCTTGCCTGGGCCGCCGCGAGAGATGCGCACGATGTTCGACGCGTCGGTGTGCAAGGGGGTCCGGCCTCCGATGGGGCGGGTCGTGCGCACGCGAATGCTGCGGACGTTCGGGCTCGGCGAGTCGGCGGCGGCGGCGCGAATGCGCGACGCGCCGGAGGGCGACCTGATGCGTCGGGATCGTTCGCCGCTGGTGGGCGTGACGGCGAGCCTCGGGATTCTCACGGTGCGCTTGCGCGACGAGGACGCGCCGACGGTTGAGGCGTCCGAGCGTCGTCTCGACGAGACCGAGGCCGCGGTGCGCGCGTGTCTTGGGAACTACGTGTTCGCGAGGGGCGACGTGTCGCTTGCTGGCTCGGTGATCGAGCTCTTGCGAGGTCGCGGTGCGAGTGTGACGACGGCGGAGTCGTGCACGGGTGGCATGATCGCGGCCGCGCTGACGGACGAGCCGGGTTCTTCTGATGTGTTCTCGGGTGGGTGGATCGCGTACGCGAACGACGTGAAGCGGCGCGAGCTTGGCGTGGACGCGGCCTTGTTCAAGGACACGGGCGGCGCGGAGGCCCCGGGGGCGGTGAGCGAGGAGGTCGCGCGGGCGATGGCGGTGGGGGCGCTGTCACGCGGCGGCGCCGATCACGCGCTGTCCGTCACCGGCATCGCGGGCCCCGGCGGCGGCACGGACAACAGGCCCGTGGGCACGGTCTGGATTGCCCACGCCGATCGAGCGGGACGCGGTGGTCCGCGCGTGAATGTACGTGAGTTTCTGTTTCGTGGCGGGCGCGGCTCGGTGCGCGCGTGGGCGGTGTGTTCCGCCTTGGCGATGCTGCATCTCGGGTTGCGCGGCGCGGGGACGCTGCCGCTGCTCGGCGAGCGGGCCGACGCATCGCGGTCGTGATTAGAGCTCCGCGTGGAGCGCCACCTCCCGCAGGCGTTCGAGCGATTCCACGTCGATCGGATGGGGCAAGAACTCCATGCCCACGATGTGCGCGCCCTCGTCGTTGACGCGGCAGTGTCGCACTTGAGCGAAGAACGTTCGCGAGCGGTTCTCGCGCCCGATTACCACAACGACCCTGGTGTCCGGTCGCATTGGCCGGGGCGCGGCGATGGCCAGCCCCCCGCGGCTCACGTCGACGAGCCGGCACGCGAAGCCGGGCGCCTCGGTGTTGGTGTCGGGCGGCACCTCGAAGCAGAGGCCCGGCAAGCCGATCATGCGCCGCTCGAACGACCTCCGGTCGGCGTGGTTCGGTGCGGGTTGGTCCATGGTGATCTCCCTCGTCCGCGGCGTGGCGACGATGGCGGGAGATCGACGGCAATGGCCACCCGAATCAGTGTGGCGTGCTGTTGCACCGCGCGTGGCGGCGCGTGGGCCGATCGCCACCGGGATATGGGCGGGTCAAAGCTACAACGTGTGGCCTGGTGGGCAAAGGTCGTCCAGATCTGTGGATCGATTACGCGTCGCCCAGCTTGGACTCGATGCGCGTCAGGCTGTCACGGATCTCGCGCAGGATGGCGACCGACTCGGGCGGGGAGGCCGGGTCGGCGGCGAGCTGGGAGGGCGTGACGCGGGCTGGCGTGCGACCGCCCTCGGCGAGCTGGTCGCGCTGGGCGAGCACCGCCTGTCTGAAGCCGGGGGTGTCCTTGATGCCGACCATGTGCACCAGGGCGCCTCCGGGTCCGGCGGACTGCCCGGCGGTCTCGACCTTGAACCCGTGGAGGCCGAGCAGCCGCATGATGGGTCCCTGGAACATCTGCAGGTCGGTGATCTTCTCGAGCGGGATGGTCGACTCGACCTTGTTAAAGAGGCCCTGCTTGATGTTGAGCGATCGCTCGGTGAGCGCGCAGGCCATGCTGTCGAGGTACTTCTGGATGAACAGGGAGCCGATCACGACGTAGATGATCGCGACCGGGATGAGGATGATCGTGCACGCGAAGATGATCGCGGGTCGGTAGAGCCAGTAGGCCTTGACCTTCGGATCGAACTCGGCGTCGAGCAGCGCGGCGGGGTCGTGCAGTGCGAGCATGCGGCTAGGTTAGCGGGCGGCGTGGGCTCGCTCGAACGCCGCGCGGAGGTCATCGAGACGTCCATCGGTCCGCTCGGACTGACCGAACGTGTGGCGTTCGGGGAGGGCGTGAATGGGCGTGTCGGGTTCGATGTACGTGCGGCGGACCTCGATTCCCAGTGCGCGGCCGAGTGGGTGCCGCGTGGCGGGGTTACGTTGGCAGGTGGGGCGTTCTTGATGGGATGGGTCGGCTCCGCCCGCGTGTGGGTGTGGGGGCGGTCTGTGGCGCCCGCGATCGATCGCGTCGGCGTTCAGGAGTGTGCCATGGCCAAGAAGATCAGCGGCTCGGTGGGCAAGGGCGGCAAGAACAAGGCGCCCGACGTCACCATCATTCAGGAGCTGCTCAACGCGCACAGCAAGGCGGGCGGCTACTCGAAGCTGAAGGTCGATGGCGCCGTGGGCAAGAAGACGATCGGCGCGATCGACGGATTCCAGACCGGCGTGCTCGGCTTTAACAAAGGCGACGGGCGTGTGGATCCTGGCAAGAACACGATCAAGGGTCTGAACCAATCGCCAAGCAAGGCCGCCGCGGCTGCCGAGGCTACGGCGGCGGCGAATGAGGAATCTAGCGCGAGCGGGCGTGGCGGTCGCGGCGGCGGGCGCCTCACGGGCAAGACCAGCGGCGTGAAGCCTGAGATCATCGCGTTTGTCCAAGCCGTGGCGGATCACTTCGGCACGACCATCAACATCAACTCGGGCCTGCGGAGCAACAACGAGCAGGGCGAGGTGATGTGGAAGTACTGGGAGAGCAACCTGAAACGCGGCGATCTCTACGTCAAGATCCGCGGCGACCGGGCGCTCAAGCAGCATCTCAACGAGCTCTACGACAAGGGCGACGCGGGCTCGAAACGCGAGTTCGTCAAGCTGATCGCCAAGGACGCGTCGTCGTACTCACGCCACGTCAAGGGCATGGCGATCGACATCCCCAAGAACACGCCGAGCAAGGTGCGCGACGCGCTCAAGACCGGGCTGCGCGAGGTCGTGGAGTCGCAGTGCCTGCACTACGACAACCAGAACAAGACCACGCCGAACGCGAGAGCGATCGAGAAGCTGAAGATCGGGTGGAAGAAGTGAGTCGCGCCGAGCCTCGCTTCACTCTCCTGGGATATAGCTAATCGCCCCCTCAAACGGGCTCGACGCCGTCGCGTAGAGCTTCTTCTCGATGCGTCCTGCGAGGTAGGACTGCCGCCCAGCCGTGAGCGCGTGGCGCATGGCATGGGCCATGAGGACGGGATCCGTCGCGTGGGCGATAGCGGTGTTGAGGAGGACGCCGTCGGCGCCGAGTTCCATTGCGGTGGACACATCACTCGCCGCGCCGACGCCGGCGTCGACGATGACGGGGTAGCTCGGGTCGTTCTCTTTCAAGAGCTCGAGGCAGAGCACGATATTGTTGGGGTTGAGCACGCCCTGGCCGCTGCCGATGGGGCTGCCGGCGGGCATGACGCTGGCGGCGCCGGCCTCTTTCAAGCGCACGGCGGCGATGGGGTCATCGCTCGAGTAGCAGAGCACGTCGAAGCCGTCCTTGACCAGCTCGCGGCAGGCCTCGAGCGTGCCGGTCGGGTCGGGCAGCAGCGTCTTCTTGTCGCCCAGCACCTCGAGCTTGACCCACGAGGCGCCGGGGTTGCCGATCTGGTCGAGCAGCTCACGCCCCAGGCGGGCGACGCGGACGGCGTCCTCGGCGGTGAAGCAGCCGGCGGTGTTCGGCAGGATCGTGTACCGGTCGGTGTCGATGAAATCGAGCAGAGACTCGCCCTTGTCGTTGACCAGACGCTCGCGTCGGACGGCGACCGTGACCACCTCGCAGGCCGAGGCGTCGAGGGCGTTCTGCATGAGTTCGTAGGTCTGATATTTCCCGGTGCCGACGAGGAGGCGGGAGTGCAGGGAGCGGCCTGCGAGGGTTAGCGGGTCGAGATCCGGATCGACCGGAGTCTTCGCGGCTCGATGCAGGCTGGCGGGTGTGTGTGCGGTCATGCCCGGATTGTAGATCTTCGATGGACGAGTCTGAATTCGGGCCCGCGTGACGGGCTCGACCTGTCGATCACGCGTGGATGGCACTGGCCGGCGGATCAACACCCAGGAGACACACGGATGCAGCAGTTCGACGACGCGGCGAATCAGGTGGACAACGCGATGGCGAAGGTCGTGGGAGACGGCGAGCGACAGCCCCTCGTCGCCTGGCTGCTCTGGTTCTTCCTGGGCGGCCTCGGCGGGCACAACTTCTATCTCCGACGCACGAAGCAAGGCCTGATGCAGGCCGGGCTGTTCGTCGCGTCGGCGGTGCTGACGATGATCCTGATCGGCGCGCTCGGATTCCTCGCGCTGTTCGTCTGGTGGGTCATGGACGCGATCAAGATGGGCGAGCGAATCGAGGCTGCCAATGGTGGCGGGGCGTCCGACGCCGGCGAGATCGCCGAGGCCGCCTAACAGGCGCGCCTCCCCCCCGCGCGACGGCTCAGCCGCCGCCGACCAGTGTCACGAGCTCGATCGAGTCACCGTCTTCGAGGCGGTGGCTTTCATGCGCGCGCTTGGGAACAAGGGACTTGTTGACCTCGGCGGCGCAGGGCTGGCCAGAGAGCCCCAGCGTCTCGATGAGGTCGGCGACGGTGGTGTTCTGCGGGATCTCTCGCGGGTCGCCGTTGACGGTGATCTGCATGTGGGACGGTAGGCCCGGTCGTGGCCTTCGCCGTGCTCAGGCCACGGCACCCTGACGCCGAGTCGGCGGTACTGTTGGGCATGGCCCGATCACTGCTCATCGTCGCTTGTCTGTTATTCCTCGTGGGGTGTGGGAGTGAGGCGGACTACGCCCAGTCATCGCCGGAGGAGTTGTTCGAGTCAGCGCGGCTGATGGTGGAAAACGAGGACTACGAGCGGCTGCACGAGTTGCTGTGGACCGACGACCCGCGTGAGCGGGCGGTGTATCTGCGGATGGGGCAATCGCTGGGTGCGGTGGGGGGCTTGGCCGAGGCGGTGGGGGAGGCGTTTCCGAAGGACGTCGAGGCCTTGAAGCGCGGCGAGGGCGCCGAGGGGTTGCTTGGATCGCTGCTGGGCGGGCGTCGCGGCGCGGGTGGTCGTGGCGGCGGTGGCCGCGCGTTCTTCCGGAACGTGATGTCGGCGATGGTCTCGGATCCGTACGGGTTCTTGGAGCGGTCGGAGGGGCGTCTTTCGGCTGCGGTGCTGTCGGACACGCGTGCCGCGGTGCTGTGGGATGGCGAGGGGGTGCTGCCACCGCTGGGCGTGCTGCTCCGCGAGGAGGGCGGCTTTTGGTACGTCGAGCCGCCCATCAACAGCCCGCTGACGCTGCGGTATCGCCCGCAGTCGGACGAGGAGTTCGCGATCCTGGGGTACCTGTTCGACTGCCTGACGTCGGCCGCGGAGGAGCTGGAAGCCGAGGTGCGGCGTGGGCGGTACCGCTCGATCGAGGATCTCGCGCAGCAGGCGGGGCGCAAGTCGTTCGTGCCGGTGGGCATGTGCTTCTTTGCGTACATGCAGGCGCTCGAAGCGCGCGATCAGGACGGCGCCTAGCGGGTCTGCGTGCCGCCGCGTGTGCCGACGCCGCGCACGCCGAAGTCTTGCCCGAGCCCGAGCGGGCGGAAGACAAAGCCGAAGCTGGTCTCGTCGGTGACCTCGTTGCGCGCGATGGAGAAGCCGAACTCGGCGTTGGGGAACCGCCGGCTGACCTGAAGCCCCAAGCGCTGGAACTCGTCCTCGTCGGTGTCGTAGCTGGCGAAGAGGCGCGCGTTGTATTTCTCGGTGAGCTCGTAGTTCACGCCGCCATCGACGTAGGTCGCGTCCTCCGGATTGAGGAATCGGACCTCGGCGAAGGAGGAGAATCGGCGCCCGTGCTGGGCGATGAACCCGAGCGAGTGGCGCTGGGGTTGGTTGGCCTCGAAGTCGAAGATGGTGTTGCCGGCGATCGCGAGCGCGTCGGAGAGACGCCACACGAGATCGCCGGTGAAGTAGTCGCCCGGGACAGACAGCTCGGGCCGGTACTCGAAGAACCTTCCGAACGGCGTCTCGCGATCGCTGTCGTCGGAGGTGATGACGAATTCGGCGTCGAGCTCGAGCACGTCGACGGATCGCCAGCGCCCTGGCCCGCCGCGGTAGGTCTGCCAGGTCTGGTCGATTCCGAGGCGTGTGATCGTGCCCTCGAGGATGCCCTCGACGCCGACGTCGTAGTCGGGCAGGCTCGCCTGATCGATGTTCGTGCCCGCGTGCATCACGGTCAGTCCCGGCTCGATGATGTGCCGGATGCGGTGGAGATCGAACAGGCGAGACTCGACCGTGTTGTCCACTCGGTGGAACTGCGTGTACGCCCGCAGGCCCGCGGCGGCCCAGCCCCGGAGCTGCTCGTCCTCGTTCGGGCTGAAGTCCTCGAACTCGTCGTCGTAGAACGTGCCGCGGGCGACCGCGAAGGGCGTGAGCTTGATCGGGCCCGCGGCGAGCTGGGCGCTGATCTCGTGTCGCGTGTCGAAGCGATTGACCGCGTCCTCGGTGAGCCCCGAGGCCCGGAGCGCATCGCCGATCGTGTCGCCCGGCTCGACGCCCAGCGCGGCGAGCGCGTCGCCCCGATTGGTGAAGCCGAGCTCGGCGGCGGTCGGCTCGACGAAGTTGAACTGCAGGCGTGAGTAGCGATACTCGGCGAAGTAGCTGAGCACGCCGGGCGCGACGCTCTCGAGAATGTCATCGGCGATGCGGTGGTAGCTCAGCTCGGGCAGCCGGTCGACCGTGGCGCCGGGGGACTGGAGCAGGTTCTGGTTGGCGGCGAAATCGTTGGAGTTGATCTGGCCGAGCGCGAAGAACGCCTCGTTCTCTTCTCGGTAGCGGAGGTAGAGGCGGTTGGTGAACTCGCGCCGATCTCGGCCGAGGCCTCGGAAGAACGCGTCGACGAACAGCTCGTCGGATATGTGGGCGGCCTCGCTGAACAGGGTCCAGCGATCGTTGATGTCCCAGACGTTCTCGAACAGGACCAGCCCGCGGAACTCGCCGTCGCGCTCGACCTCGCCGCCGGAGCTGGAGCGGTCGGTTCCGTCGTCGTTGGGCAGGCCGTAGACGAACAGCCCGCCATCGTTGCCCTCGCGCCGCCAGTCGGCGTCGACGCCGAGCCCGACGCCGCGCTCGGTGTAGACGTCGACGAGGAGGTCGGCGTCGGTTCCGCTTGGCTTGTCGAGGCCGAGCAGCGTGGCGGCGTCCCAGGTGGTGTTGATCACGGGGCCCGAGCCGCGCGACGCGCCATAGCCGATGGACTCGAGCGGGATCTGCTCCGGATCGCCCTTGAGGCGGGGGAACCAGAACACGGGCGTGTCCACGGCGCGCAGCGTGATGTTGCGAGCGTCGGCGATGTTGCGTGTGCCGCCGTCGGGCGTTGACTCGCGGGTGAGCGTGACGTCGCGCACGCCGATGTTCAGGTGCGGCTTGGCGAAGCCGGTGTTGGCGAGCACGGCTCGCTCGGCGCTGAACTGGTTGGAGGCCTCCTGCCGGATCGCGTTGGCCCTGAGGTAGAGCGGCATGCCTCTCGCTTGGTCATACGTCCAGAACACCGCATCGAGGATGAGCGCCCGGTCGCGCGTGAGGTCGTAGTACACGCGCGGGCCGCGGAGCGTGTACTGCCCATCGGTCGCGACCACGTCGCCCTCGAGATAGATTCCGCGGACGTCACTCGGATCGAGGGTGATCAGATCTCGGAGCTCGCCCGACTTGAGAAAGACCACCGCCCGCTCGGCGTCGATCTGCAAGACGCGGCTGGTGTTGGCCTCGGCGTACTGCACGACCACGCCGCCGCTGGCGATCACGGCGTTCTCGTTCGGCTCGCGCCGCAACGCGAGGTCGCCCACGGACAGCGTGATGATGCCGTCGCCGGCGAAGATGGGCTCGGCGCGATCCGTCGGTGGGAGTTGCCCGAGCACCTCGCCGATCTCCTGGGCGGTGAGCTGTTCGTCGCCGGTGTCAAAGAGCGGCTCGGCGGGCGAGAGCCCGTCTCGCGCGGTGTAGGCGGGCGCGGTCTCGGGCGCGTCGCCCCGCACCAGCCGACGCAGGGTGCCCGCGAGCGCCCGCTCGCCCTCGAACACGAGCGGCTCGTCCGGGCGCTCAGCCAGTGTCGCGTCGGTGAGCAGTGTGGGCGGCCCGTCCGCCCGGATGACGCCCTGCACCGGCAGGCGGCTGGCGCTGAAGCTCACCGCCGCGTCGGTCGCGCCCGAGCCCAACTGGTCGAAGTAGGCGAACACCTGGTACGTCGAG
>JBCAXI010000009.1:0-20753 GCA_038534175.1 Planctomycetota bacterium
GCCCCGACGTTCCCGTCCCAGAACACACTCGGCCTTACCCAGCTCGATCCCCCGCCCCTCGACCACGGAGAACACCATGGACCTGTACATCGACACCGCCAACCTCGACGAGATCAAGCAGGCCCACGACTTCGGCGTGCTCGACGGCGTCACCACCAACCCCTCGCTCATCGCCAAGGAGGGCGTCGACTACCGAAAGCGTCTCGAGGAGATCTGCGAGGTCGTCAAGGGCCCCGTCTCGGCCGAGGTGATCTCCACCGAGTTCGACGGCATGATGAGCGAGGGGCTCGAGAACGCGAAGATCGCCGAGAACATCGTCGTCAAGCTGCCCTCGACCATCGACGGGCTCAAGGCGTGCAAGGCGATGAGCGACAAGGGCATCCGCACGAACCTCACGCTCTGCTTTCAGCCGCTCCAGGCGCTCATGGTCGCAAAGGCCGGCGCGTTCCTCGTCAGCCCATTCATTGGGCGCCTCGACGACATCGGCCAGGACGGCATGGAGCTGATCCAAGCGATCCGCCACGTGTACGACAACTACGGCTACGAGACGAAGGTCCTCGCGGCCTCCATCCGCCACGTGAATCACATGCTCCAGTGCGCCCTGTCTGGCGCCGACGTCGCGACCGTGCCTTTCAAGGTCATCGCCCAGATGATGTCGCACCCGCTCACGGACAGCGGGCTCGAGAAGTTCGTCGCCGATTACAAGAAGGCCTTTGGTTGAATCGGTGGGTTCGGGTCAGTCGACCTCGAACGTGAACTCGATCTCGACGGGCGCGTTGAGCGGCAGGCTGGAGCAGCCGACCGCCGAGCGGGCGTGGCGCCCGATGTCGCCGAAGACCGCCTGCATCAGCTCGCTGGCGGCATTGGCGATTGATGGATGATCCCCGAATCCCGGGGCGCTGTTCACGAATACGCCGAGCCGCACCACCCGCCGGACCCGCTCAAGCTCGCCGACCGCGGCCTTGACCACCGCAAGACCATTGATGGCGCACCACATGGCGCACTCCTTGGCCACGTCCGGATCGACCTCGTCCGGCGCCCGCCCGGAGGCGATGAGCACCCCATCGCGTACCGGGATCTGCCCCGCCGTCACCACGAGAGGGCCCGTGCGAATCCAGGGCACATAGGAGGCGACCGGAGCGGGTGGAGCCGGGAGTTCGTAACCCAGATTGGCGAGACGTTGTTCGGGTTTCAATTGGTGATCCTATCCGTGTCAGTCTGGGAACTTCCGTCGGTTGACGTGCGAATCGGAATTCGACTACACTCGTATAGCACGTGCTCCGTGGTAGGTGTGCGGCCAGACATGCCAAGACACACGCTCTGATTCGGCGGCCTCGCCGCCCCGCCCGTTGATGCGGGCCTGGTCTCCACCCTGCCGACAACCCGACCGCCTCGTGACCGACGACGGCCCGCAACGTGTGGGCGGTTGCTCCGGGGCTCGACCACTCCCTCTCGTGGATTGCGATCTCGTGACGCCCTGACGCGGGCTCGCGGGGGGAGTTGGCTTATCGGCAACCCATCGCAGGGTCGCAGAGTTCTCGCGCTGAAGCGTGCGGGCTCGAAGGAGATCAGAATGAAGCGAATCACGCAACGACAGAACCGAGCGTTCACGCTCATCGAGCTGCTGGTGGTCATCGCGATCATCGCGCTGCTCATCGGCATCCTGCTGCCGGCGCTCGGCAAGGCTCGCGCCTCCGCCCGCCAGCTCAAGGACTCGACCC
Source organism: Planctomycetota bacterium (assembly GCA_038534175.1). Classification (GTDB taxonomy): domain Bacteria; phylum Planctomycetota; class Phycisphaerae; order Phycisphaerales; family UBA1924; genus JBCBZM01. The sequence goes on from JBCAXI010000009.1 coordinate 1,722, forward strand.
AGGTCCGCGGCATCATGCAGGCGATGGTCATCTTCGCCCAGAGCAATAAGAACGACTACCCGCTTCCCTCCAAGCTCGATCGCTCGCACGCCACGGTCATGGACCCGGGTGCTGGCAATCAGGAGGAGAAGGACATCACGCGTCATATCGTCTCCGTCCTCATCAAGGGTGGCTTCATCAGCCCCGAGATCTGCGTCTCGCCCTCCGAGGTGAACGGCGATATCGAGGTCTACGACGGCTACGAGTACGACGAGCCCGAGGCAAGCCCGCTCTCCGGTGACGACAAGAGCCGCGCTCTCTGGGATCCGGCGTTCCGCGCCCTCCCGAGCGACGAGGCCCTTGGCACCAACCAGAGCGCCACCAGCCCCGGTGGCTTCTCCTACGCCCACTCGCTGCCATTCGGCAAGCGCAAGGTCCGCTGGGGTCAGACCTTCAGCTCGACCGAGGCGGCCCTCGCCAACCGTGGCCCGGCCTACGAGGATCCGGCTAACATCCAGCAAGGCGAGCACGAGCTCATCGGTCTCGATGAGGTTCCCAACCCGCCGCAGTACAACCGCCCCGCGGGCGTCGCGTCGAACACTCTTCTCATTCACGGCACCCGTGAGAAGTGGGAAGGCAACATCGGCTTCAACGACAACCACGTCGAGTTCTCGAACGGCCCCGCCCCCGACAGCATCTCCGTGACCTTCGAGGGCATCACCAACAAGAACTTCCGCACGCACAACGACAACGTCTTCTTCAACGAGGATGACCAGGACCGCACGGAGAGCACCCCCTCGCTCGACGACGGCACCCTGCAGTTCGCCAGCAACGACAACTTCAACGCCTACCTCCGCTCCTACAGCGAGGTCTCCGAGAACGGCTCCACGGGCTACACCATCGAGTTCTTCTTCGACTAAGCCCTGGCACTCCGAATGCTCTGAATAGACAAGCGGCCCGCCTCTCGAGGCGGGCCGCTTTGTTTTTGTGATGCCGGTGGGTGATCTGCTCCGGATTAATCAACGGACAGATCGGAGACGTATGCCGCCAGTGCCTCGCGGTGGTCATTGGCGAGTTGCTGCGCGTCGGCGATCTCCTCCACCAGATCCTCGAGCCGGGTCTCCTGGTCGCCGAGCTTGCGGACATAGCGCTTGTAGAGATCGCCGTTGCGATCGAGCCGGTTCATGTTATTGCGGATGCGGCTCTGGTCGGCCGCGATCGCGTCCCGCTCCTTTGCCAGGATCTCGACGCGCTGCTCGCTGGCCTCGACCAAGCCGCGGCGGCGAGCCGCCTCTCGCACCGCGTCGATGACGCCCTGCGACACCTTGCCCTGGCGGGAAAGGGCGACCAGCGTGTCGAGTCCGTACGAGGTCAGCCCGACCGTCTGGCGGACGACACGCTCCTGCGTCACGGTGAGCTCGTGCTCGCCGCTCGGATCGATGACCGTCTCGAACCGATAGCCCGAACCAGTGGTCTCCACCGGCTTCTGAGATGAGACGAGCTCCCAACCACCGAGCTTGGGATGCTCGGTGATGATCGTGCGCGGGCGGCGTGCGTCATTGGAGTCGAACGTGTGCGTCACACGGTCGCGGCGGAGCTGGGTGCGCTCAAAGGCGCCGTTGACGATGCGGAGCTTCTCCACGATCGTGTCGGCGTCGGTCTCGCTCGAGACCGAGATGTCCAGATCTACTGCGTACGACAGCAGCCGGTCCTCACCGCCCGAGACAAAGTCGATCTGCGCGTCGCCGGCGTACCGCTCGCCGTCGAACACGCTGATGGGCCCCGCCATGAGCGGGGCGTGCTCGGCGTTGGTGATCTCGACGCCGCGCATGGGATGTGAGGCGCCCTGACCGGCCGGAACGGCGTTTCCATACGAGAAGATGCTCACGCGCCGAGCGTCGATCGAATTTGCAAGGATGGGCAGCATCGCCGAGCGCTGTCGCTCGATCGTCACTGGGTTGTCGAGCCGGTACTCGACGACCTCGCCCACGCGCCCCGAGGTCGCAGCCGACGTGACGCTGTCGGCGACCGCCTGCGAGCTGACACCTCGGCCGACACTGACGCCGCTGGCGAAGTCGGCCGCCTCGCTCGCCGCGCTGGGCATGGGAGCCGCCAACTTCATCGCCCGCTGACGCAGGCCGATGCTCGACGCGTCTCCCATGGCATCGTCTAGCTCAAGCCGGGCGCCGTCGTAGGTCTGGGGTCCGACGTTCGCCATCACCGGCACCGGCACGTCCGGGCGGCTCAGGTAGAGCGGCTGGTAGAGGTCCATGGTGAAGCTCACCGGGCGGCCCGCGACGAGCGAGAGTTGCACGTCGTGCCAGTCCTCGTCGGTCTGGTTCTCAACGAGCGCCCAGCCCTGGAGCAGGGCCTCGCCGCTCTTGCCCACGCCCTCGCTCGGCTCGGGCAGCACGAGGCGGTAGCTCGTCTTCCAGATCGGCGCCTCCTGCACGTACGCGACGGCGACCTCGCGCTCGCCCTGGCCTCTGAACCGCAGGTCGACCGCCTTGGTGTTCTCGTCGTGGCGCTCGCCGATGGTCTCGAGCGCCATGCGGAACTCCTCGGCGAGGCGCTCGTCGAGAATGCGGAAGCCTTGGGCGCCGGTCAGGTCGACGCCCTTGATGGCGCCGTCGTCGGTCATGACCTGGACGAAGGGCCGCGACTCGGAGTTGCCGTTCTGAGTGGTTGCCGGTCGAGACTCGACGCCGACCACGGCGCCTCGGATAACGCCGCCAATCGTTTCAAGCTCGACGCGCGCGCCCCGTAACTGCTTGAGCAGATCGAACAAGCTCGGGTTGTTTGAGAGATCGAGCGCGAAGCTCGCGAGCCGTCGCTGCAGCGGGTCGCGGCTCTCGTAGCCCACGCCCTCCACGCGTCCGCCGTCCAGGTCGACGACCAGCATCGACTTGAGCACGTCGTTGATCTGGCTCGCTCCGAACCGCATCGAGACTTCCGCGTTGCCCAAGACTCGTCCGCGACGCTCGAACGAGGCGACCCCCGAGCGGTAGATCGTGATCCCGGTCACGGGCAGATGATCTCCGGGCGCCGCGCGATCCGCGATCGCCTCAGCCTGGCGGGCCTGGGCTGAGGCGGTCCCGAGCGTCACGAGCCCCATCGCGGCTCCGGCGAGAAGCACGAGGGCGCCAGCGCGAGCAAGCCCGCGTGATCGCACGGCTCCCGATCGCCGTGTCGTTCGAATTGTGGGGATCGACGTCGTGGTCGGACGGTCCACGATCAGGTGTCTCTCGTTCCGGGGTTGGGCGGGTTTGCGGGGGGTGAGTGGGGTGGGCATCGTGTTCTCCGTGACGGGCGGTGAGATGATCGGACGCGGGCGGAGGGCGGGGAGGCGACGAGAGGCCGCCGATGGATCACCATCGGATCGATGGACTCCGGGAGCTTGCCCTCCGCGGGGACTCGCGTCCACTCCGGTCGGTCGCGCGGTCCTTGCGCATCGTTCCCGACCCGGGGCGCGCGTTTCGGCCGGGTGACACGACACGCCGGACGCGGAGTGAGCGCCCGCCGCTCCTATAGTCCGCGCGGATGCGATCAGCCGCCAAAGCAAGTCCCAAGCGCACACCCGGCTCGGCTCAAGCAGCGGGGAGTCTCGACGTGCTCGGGCGTGAGTTGGCATCGGCGATTGAGGGTGAGGTGCGGCTCGGGCTGCACGATCGGATGCTGTACTCGACCGACGCGTCGCTCTATCAGGTCGAGCCGCTCGCTGTGGTCATCCCCGCCTCGGTTGAGGACGCGGCGCGGGCCGTGCGCTTTTGCGGGGCCCACAGGCTGCCCGTGCTGCCCCGCGGCGGCGGCACATCGCTCGCCGGTCAGTGCGCCAATCGCGCGGTGGTGGTTGATCTCTCGCCCAACTGCCGTCAGCTGCTGAGCGTCGACGAGGCGTCCCGCACGTGTCGCGTCGAGCCGGGCATCACGGTCGATGAGCTCAACGCGTTGCTGCGTCCCACGGACCTGTGCTTCGCACCCGATCCGGCCACATCGCGGCATGCGACGATCGGCGGCTGCATCGGCAACAATGCCGCCGGATCGCACTCCATCAAGTACGGCCGAACCGTTGAGTCGCTGGCGGGGCTCGATGTCGTGCTGGCCGATGGATCGCGGGTGGAGCTGTGCGAGGGCGCCGCGGCTCGCGACGCGACTGTCCGCGGCCTCACCCAGCGCGTGGCACATGTTGTGCACCGCCACGCCGCGCTGATCCAAGAGCGCTTTCCGAAGACGGTCCGGCGCAACGCTGGCTTCGCGCTCGATCTGATGCTTCAGCAGCTCGACGCCTCCGGCCCGGAGCACGAGCGCGTGAACCTGGCCCATCTCATCTGTGGCTCGGAGGGATCGCTCGCAACCACGCTCGGCGCGCACCTGCGTCTGCATCCGATTCCGCGGGCCAAGGGGCTGGCGATCGTTGCGTTTGATGATCTCGATGCGGCGATCGAGGCGGTGGGGCCGATTCTGAAAACCCGCCCCGCGGCGGTCGAACTGCTCGATGACAACGTGATCGATCTGGCCGCGGCGAATCGGGAGTATCAGCGATACGTCGACCTGATGCCCTCGCCCGCGTCGGGCCGACCACTGCGCGCGGTGCTCTACGTCGAGTACTACGCGGATGAGGACTCCGGAGAGATCGAAGAACAGTTCGCCGCGATCACCGGGCGCTTCGGCAACAAGGCCGTGGGGCTGTATCGAGATGGGCCCGCGATGGCCCAGGCGTGGAAGCTCCGCAAAGCGGGTGAGCCACTGCTGCACGGGATCCCGGGCGATCGCAAGCCGATTACGTTCGTCGAGGACAACGCCGTGCCTCCGGAGCGGCTGGCCGAGTTCGTCCGGTCGTTCCGCGCGATCGTCGAGCGGCACGGCACCCGCGCCGCGTTCTACGCGCACGCTTCCGTCGGCGTGCTGCACGTGCGCCCGCTGCTCGACATCCACGACGCGGAGGACCGCGAGCGGTTCCGGGCCATCGCGATCGAGGTTGCCGATCTCGCTCGGGAGCTCGGCGGCGTGATGTCCGGGGAGCACGGCGATGGGCGGGTCCGCTCGCCGCTACTCGAGCGCCACTTCGGTCGCGAGTTGGTGCAGGCGTTCCGAGAGATCAAGGCGATCTTCGATCCTCACGGTCTTATGAACCCCGGCAACATCGTGCCAGAGGGGCCGGCGCCCAAGCCGATCGAGTCGATCACCGAGCGCCTCCGCGTGCGTCCAGAAGACGCGGACGTCGCCATCGCGCCGCCGGACACCTTCTTCGAGTACGAAGATCAGCACGGCTTCGCGTCGGCCGTCGAGATGTGCAACGGCTCGGGCGTGTGCCGAAAGAAGTCGGGCGGCGTGATGTGCCCGTCGTACATGGCGACGTTGGACGAGCGCCACTCCACTCGCGGCCGCGGCAACGCGCTGCGGCTGGCCATCTCTGGTCAGTTGAGTAATGGCGCCGCACCAGCCGGCGACGCCGATTGGAACGACCAGGAGACGCTCGCAACACTCAATTTGTGCCTGAGCTGCAAGGCGTGCAAGAGCGAGTGCCCGAGCAATGTCGACATCGCGCGGCTCAAGGCAGAGTATCTCGCCCAACGGAATCGTGTTCACGGCATTCCGTTCGCCGCCAAGCTCTTTGGACGCGTGCACGCAGCGAACCGTCTTGCGTCGGTGGCGCCGACGCTGGCAAACCGAGTGCAGGGCTCGGGTCTCATGCGGGCGTGGCTCCGCCGCGTTGCGGGCGTCGATCGCCGACGAGAGCTGCCGCGGTGGACCAAGCCGTTGCACAAGCGATGGGCAAGGGACCCACACGACGTGGCGGCCGATGCGCCGGTTGTCGTGCTGCTCGCCGACACGTTCACCACGCACCAAGAGCCAGAGATCGGCCTGGCGACGCGACGGGCGCTCGAGGCGTTTGGCTATCGCGTGCGCCTCGTGAGCGTGAGCGACCTGGGCCGCGCACTCATTTCGATGGGCTTGCTCGAAGAGGCCATCACCGACGCCGATCGCTGGCTCGAGCGGCTGCGCCCGATGATCGACGACGACTCGGTGCGCGCGTTCATCGTCTGCGAGCCGAGTTGCTTGTCGTCAATCTGCGATGACTGGTTGCAACTCAAGCTCAAGGCACCGATCGAGCGGCGACAGGCCCTCGCCGACAAGGCGTTCTTGCCCGAGCAATTTCTCGACCGTTACTGGGGCGAGCATCCGCGACGGCCCAGCGTCTCGCTGCCCGCAGGCCCGCTGGTCTTTCACGGGCACTGCCACCAGAAAGCGCTCTGGGGATCCGACGACGGCGCCGCCCTGCTGCGGCGATTGGCGGGCGAGCGAGTGCGAGTCCTTGATTCGGGCTGCTGCGGCATGGCGGGCTCGTTCGGATACACCGAGGATCGGTACGACCTCTCGATGCGGATCGGTGAGTTGTCGCTGTTCCCCTCGGTCCGCGCGGCGGGCGAGGAGGCGACGATCATCGCGCCGGGCACGTCGTGCCGCCATCAGATTGCCGACGGCGTCGCCCGCAAGGCGCTCCATCCGATCCAGGCGCTCCGATTCGATCCCGCAGCTGAGCTCTAAGACTCGAGTCGAGCTACACGGGACTCGCGACGGCGGTCAGCACGTTCTCGAGCGCGGCCGACGCCGCGGTGGCGGATGTTTGCGCGCCCATGTGCAGTACGAGCCGGTGCGACCACACGCTGTCGGCGTTGTCAAGGATGTCCTCGGGCACCACGAAGTCGCGGCCGGCCATGAGCGCGCTCGCGCGTGAGGCCTGCGCGAGCGCTAGAGCTCCGCGCGGCGAGACGCCCACGCGGATCGCGTCGTGCGAGCGCGTGGCCCCGGCGAGCTCGACGATGTAGGCCGTCAGGCTTGGATCCAGCCGCACGCGATCGACCTCCTCTTGCACCGCGATGAGGTCGCGCGTGGACAGCACGGGGGCGAGGTCTTGCAGCGCGTTGGTGGCGGGGCGCTCGGCGAGCACTCTCGCCTCGGCCTCGGGCGAGGGATAGCCCATGCGGATCCGCATGAGAAATCGGTCGAGCTGATTCTCGGGCAGGAAGTAGGTGCCCTCGAAGTCGTACGGGTTCTGCGTCGCGAGCAGCGTGAACGGCGGGTCGAGGGGAATCACCCGTCCGTCCACGGACACGCTCGCCTCGTTCATCGCCTCGAGCAGCGCGGTCTGCGTGCGCGGAGTCGTGCGATTGATCTCGTCGGCCAGAACGATGTTCGCGAAGATCGGTCCCTGCTTGAACTCGAAGTCGCCTGTCTCACGGTTGTAGATCGAGACGCCCAGCACGTCGCTGGGGAGCAGGTCCGGCGTGAGCTGCACGCGGCTGAACGTCGCGTCCACGCTCTTGGCGAGCGCCGTCGCGAGCACGGTCTTGCCCACGCCGGGCACGTCCTCGAGCAGCGCGTGCCCTCGCGCGATCACGCAGCGGATGATGTCGTTGACCGCCTCGCGCTGGCCGATGACGACCCGCTCGACGTTGTCGCGAAGTTGTTCGATCGAGGGATGTGTGCCCACGCCGGATCGCCTCCCTGCGGGATGCGTGATAAACAGGCCCAAGCCGTCCGTTGATGACCTCGCGAGCGCGTTCTCGACGAGGGGGCCCACTATAGGGTTCCGCGCGCGGTACGCTTCCGGTTCCGTCGTCATGCACGAACCGAGCGATTCCAATTCCAACGCTTCGGCCCCACCGGCCGATGCGAGCGAGGCCCCGTCCACCCGAGCAGGACGTGGTCTTGCCGCTGAGCTGACCGGCGATTTGCCTTGCGTCAGCTGCGGCTACAACCTTCGAGGCTTGTCCGTCCGCGCCGCTTGCCCGGAGTGTGGAGCGCTCGTCGGCGTCACCATTCTGGCGCGCGTCGATCCGCGGGCCGCGGAGCTGGCGCCGATCCGTCGGCCCGCGCTAACCGCTTGGGCGTTGGTTGCGTTCCCATGCTTCGGGTTCACGGCCGCCGTGTGTGTGTGGGCGCTTCGCGGGGGCGACCTCGTCGAGTTCGTCGCCGACCAGAGCATCGCCGGTCGCGCCATGCTTAAGCAGGTGTCGCTCGCGTTCGTGGCGGCCTCGGGGCTCGCGGCGCTCGCGATGGTCCGTCCAACCTCCGAGACACCCAAACGCCGATCCGTCATCACGTTGGGTTGCGTGCTGCTGTTTGGCGTGTTCATCGCGCTGCAGCACCGCATGCACTTCGATCTCGAGATGCTCTGGGGTCGCCCGTACCCGCCCGAGGCGATGACGATCGAGCGTCCGATCCTCCATCTCGCATCCACCATCTGCTTGAGCCTGATCGTGCTCGGGTTGCGTGTGCCCTGGCGATTGTTCGTCGCACGGTCTCGACTCATGCGCTCGGGGCGCGTTGATCGCCAGGAACTCAATCCGCTCGTGTATGTGCTGCTCATCGTGATGGCGGGGGACGTGGTGATGCTCGCCGCCGGGCTACTGCCCGACGACGACCTCGCGCACACCTTCGGCTGGCTGGCGATGTTCCTGATCGGGATCGGCTCGATGCTGTTCACGGTCGGCCTGCTCACGCTGACGACCGACGCGTGGCGGCTGGGCCCGTTCATTCGCCGCGGCGCGATCGCGCCGAAGGACGTGCTGGGCCCCCACGGATCCAACGGCTCGAATTCAACAACGCGGAACAGCGATGCGGAATGAGGAGCGAGATCGATTCGACGCCCTGCTGGAGGGCGTGCTGCAGGACCTGCCCGGAGCCGTGCACGCGGTGCTCGAAGAGGCCCCGCTGATCGTGACCGATGAGCCCTCACCCGAGCTGCTGGAAGAGCTGGTGGAGATCGAGGGGATGGACCTGGACCCGGGCGATCCGAGCGAGCTGGCCGGGCTGCACACGGGCGTCGCGATCACCGATCGCTCGCTCGAGGCCGCGGGCGAGCTGCCCTCGAGCGTGCAGGTCTTTCGGCTCGGGGTGATCGCGGCGGCGGGCGGGTGGGACTCGCCCGATGCCGATGAAAGGGTCGCCGAGCAGATCCGCATTACGATCCTGCACGAAATCGGGCATGAGATGGGCCTGGATGAGGACGAGCTCGATGAGTTGGGATACGGATAGGCGGGCCCGCGCCGCAACGCACGCCGGCTCGTTCGGTACCCGCTCGCAACACCCCCACGGAGATTGAAAATGCTCACACGACGGACCGCACGCACGACCATTGGGGCCCTCGCGGCTCTCGCCGGTCTCGCCTCCGCCGCTGCCGCGGAGACCCGATTGGGTTGGATCGAGATCTCGGGGGCGATCGCCGAGCAACCGAGTCCATTCGCGTGGCTGCTCGGCCCCGAGGCGCCGACGACGCTCCGCACGCTGACCGAGCGGATCCGCGGCGCCGCGGACGACGACGCGGTCGATGGGCTCGTCATCCGTTTCAAGGACGCCGCGCCCAATCTCGCGCAGATCGAGGAATTGGGCGAGGCGATCGGCGAGGTCCGAGCGGCTGGCAAGGACGTGGTGTTTTTCGCCGAGAACTACGGCGGCGCCGAGCTGATGGCCGGTGTGCACGCGGACCACTCGATCATCCAGTCGGGCGGCGCCGTGATGTGGACGGGCATCCACGCTGAAGAGATGTACCTCGCCGACATGCTCTCGTGGATCGGCGTGGAGCCGCAGTTCCTCCAGGTGGGGGACTACAAGGGCGCGAGCGAGATGTGGGCCCGCTCCGAGCCGAGCCAGTACTGGGACCAGAACATCGACGGGCTGCTCGACGCCCTGTGGGACCACCAACGCGAGATGATCGGCGACCACCGCGATCTCTCGGAGAAGGAACTCGACAAGGCGCTCGAGGAGCTTTGGCTCGCGGGCGGCGACCAGGCCGTGGAGCTCGGTCTGATCGACGCGGCGGTCGACTTTGCCGAGATCGAGACCCACCTCGCGGACCACTTCGATGACAAGATCAAAGTCCTTTCGGATTACGCCGAAGAGTCCGGGTCGGAGCTGGATTTCTCGAATCCGTTCGCGATGCTCAACATTCTCTCGACCACGCCCAAGCACTCACCCAAGCGCGACACCATCGCGATCATGCACATCAACGGTGCCATCGTGGACGGAGACTCCGCGCCAGCCAGCCCGTTTGGCGGCGGTGCCTCGGTCGGCAGCCGCACAGCGCGTAATGCGCTCGAGGCCATTCGGGGCGAGGACCTCATCAAGGGCGTCGTCGTCCGCATCGACTCGCCGGGCGGGTCGGCGATCGCGTCTGAGGTGATCTGGCAGGGCCTGCGTCGAGTGGCTGAGGAGAAGCCTGTTTGGGTCTCCGTGGGCTCGATGGCCGCCTCGGGCGGGTACTACATCGCGGTCGGTGGCGATCGAATCTACGCCAATGACGCGTCCATCGTCGGCTCCATCGGCGTTGTCGGCGGCAAGTTCAGCCTCGGCGGAATGTACGACAAGCTCAAGATCCGCGTGACGGAGCGGTCGCGGGGCCCGATCGCCGGGGTCTTTTCCTCCGCGTCGACCTGGACGAGCGCCGAGCGCGAGCTCGTCGGCCGACGCATGGCGGAGACGTATGAGTTGTTCACCGAGCGTGTTGAGCAGGGTCGGCGACGGATCGACCTCGACAAGGTCGCCGAGGGGCGTTTGTTCACCGGCGACGACGCCAAGCGGCTGCGCATGATCGACGAGGTCGGCACGCTCGAAGAGGCGATCACCGACCTCGCCTCGGAGCTTGAGCTGCGCCGGTTCGACGTGATGGAGTACCCCGGGCCGCAGGGGTTTGAGGACTTCTTCGGTAGCATCCTCGGCGGCGCCGTGCAGGCGCCGGGCGTTGCGGCGGGCGGCTCGATGACCCAGGAGCTCGCGGCGATGGCCGAGCAGCTCATGGGCACCTCGGCCTGGAACTCGCTCCGCGACTCTGCGAACGCGCTCTGGCAGATGCGCCACGAGCCGGTGCTCCTGACCAGCCCGCGCGTGCTGATCATCCGCTGATCGACGAGCGGGTCCCCCGCAACCCAAAAAACAAAGCGAGCCCGGTCCCATCGGCCGGGCTCGTGTTGCGTTGAGGCTCCGCAGGTCTGAGCTAGACCTCGAGCACGTCCTTGCTCTTTGCGTCGACGGCATCGTCGATGAGCTTCTCATACTTCTTGAGCAGATCCTGGATCTCCTCCTTCAGCGTCGAGATCTCGTCCTCGGGGAGATTCTGGTCCTTGAGCGCCTCGGCGTGTTTGTTTGCGTCACGCCGCGCGTTGCGGAGCACGATCTTCTGCTCCTCGCCCATCTTCTTGACGTGCCCGACGAGCTGCTTGCGCCGATCGCCCGAGAGCGCCGGCACATTGATGCGGATCTGCTTGCCATCGACCTGCGGGTTGAGCCCCAGGTCCGAGGCCTCGAGCGCCTTGTTGATCTCTTGGATCGAGCCGGCGTCGAACGGCTTGATCAGGATCTGCGTCGGCTCGGGGATGTTGATCGCGGCGATCGCCTTGAGGTCGGTGGGCGAGCCGTAGTAGTCGACCTTCACAAACTCGACCAGTCCGGTGCTGGCACGGCCGGTGCGCACGCCCTTGAGCTCCTGGCGGAGGTAGTCGATGGCCTTGTTCATGTGCTCCTCGGCCTCGAGCAGCACGGTGTCTGGATCGGACATGGCGGTTCTCCGGATGGGGCCTGCCAGCGTCGAGCAGATCGGCGCCGGCGCGGGCATGCTAGACCGATCAGGACGGGTCCCGCTGGACGAACGTCCCGATCGTCTCGCCGCCTACGGCACGGGCGATATTGCCCGGCGTCTTGTAGTCGAACACGACCACCGGAATCCCGCTCTCCTGGCACATCGCCAGCGCCGTGAGATCCATCACCTCGAGCCGGTTCTCGAGCGCCTGCGCGAAGGTCAGGCGCTCCAAACGGGTCGCCGAGGGGTCTTTCTCGGGGTCGGCGGTATAGACCCCGTCGACCTTGGTCGCCTTGAGCAGCACGTCGCACTCGAGCTCTCGGGCCCGCAGCGCCGCACACGTGTCGGTCGTAAAGAACGGATTGCCCGTGCCCGCGGCCATGATTACCACGCGTCCCTTTTCCAGGTGGCGAATGGCGCGCCCGCGGATGAACGGCTCGGCGACCGCGCGGATCGACAGCGCCGACATCACGCGAGAGTCCACCCCGATGCTCTGGAGCGTCTCGCGGAGCGCCAGCCCGTTGATCACGGTACCCAGCATGCCCATGTAGTCCGCCGTCGCCTGCTGGATGTTGCCCGCCTGCGCCAGCCGCTTGCCCCGGATGATGTTGCCCCCGCCCACCACGACCGCCACCTGGGCCCCCGTCGAGCGGGCTAGCTTGACCTCTTCGGCGATCGCGGACAGCTCCTCGGGATCCACGCCGAAGCCGCCTGCGGCACAGAAGCCCTCGCCGCTGAGCTTGAGGAGCACGCGTCGGTACGGCTTGCCGGCGGTCCCCGCGGGGCCCGTTTGGGTGTCCAGCTCGGTCGGCGTGGTCGGGCTGGGCATGGCTGCGGCTCCGGTTGCGTCGCTGATCCCCAGATCCCCTCAGCGGCGGTGCCCATCTAAAGGCCCCGCGTCCAACGCGTCAAATGCACCCCGCCTTATGGGGACGCAACCGCGGAGCCGACCGCCTCGGATCGATCTCTAGGCCGTGACCAAGGAACCGGAACAGAGCAACAACCGACCAAGGCGTCGGTAGACTCAGCGGCCAGATCGGCGCCGAAGACCCAAGCCCGGCGTCCACCCGTGGCCCAGAGCGCCACGCGCCACGCCAGGAAGGCGTGCCGAACCGGGGCCGATCCCCTCCACGCGGACGAACGGACCAAGCGTGCCCGAGACCCCAGCCGAAACGACCGCTGCGGCCCCACGGTCGCGTGGCAAGCCGCAGACCGCGGCCTCCGCACGCTCGCGCGATCCCATGGATCGGATCACGCGGTGGGTGGTCAACGCATCGGTGACCGGCCTGGCGATCTCGCTGTTCGCCCACGCGGTGTTCCTGCTGCTATCGCACTTCATCGAGTTCGGCGGGGCCGGCGCTCCCTCGGCCGGTCGCCCCGAGGCGCCGCCGGTTGAGGTCGCGATCATGACGCAGGCCGAGCTGGTGCAGCTGCAGAGCCAGTCGTTCCAGATTGCCACTCCGGCGGCCCCGGAGACACCCGTTCCCGAGGTCGCCGAGATTGAGCTGCTCGACGCGGCGCCGGCCGACGCGCTCGCGACCGAGGCGATCGATCTCGGCGATCTGGGCGGCACGCTCGGCGCGGGCGACGTGGGGCTCGACGCCGGCTTGGGCGCGGGCGACAGCTCTGGATCCGCGACATTCTTCGGCGCCGAGGCCCAGGGCTCGCGGTTCTGCTACATCGTCGACACATCTGGATCCATGGCGCTCGTGGGCAAGATCGAGTCGCTCAAGAACGAGCTCATCCGATCGCTCGCGTCGCTGTTCGAGGACGCGGACTTTTTCACGGTCTCGTACGCGGGCACCGCGACGCCGCTCGGCGCCCGCACCAAGTGGACGGAGGCCAGCGATCGCGGGAAGGCCTGGGCTCGCAAGCACATCGCCGCGCTCGTGCCCGCCGGATCGACCAACCCGCTGCCAGCGTTTGAGCTGGCGTTCTCGATCCGCCCGCGCCCGGATGCGATCTACTTCATGACCGATGGCGAGTTCGATGAGGCGATCGCCGACGAGATCATCGCCAAGAACCGGCGGACAGAGATCAAGATCCACACCATCACATTTGTGAACGACGAGGCGGCGCCGTACATGCGACGTATCGCGCGCGAATCGGGAGGGACGTACCACCATGTCCCGGGCCCTTAGCGTGCGTCGGCTCACCTACGCGCTGGCTCTTGTGATCGCCGCTCCGATCGGATCGATCGCCGCAGCGGACACACGTGTATCGCTGCGCGACGGCGAGGCGCCCCCGCGCGGCGAGCCGTTGGCGATCACGTCCCACGGCGTGATGTTCGCCGATCCGTTCATCGGAGGCAGCACCGAGGGCAAGCTGGCGCCCTGGCATCGCATCGCGATGGTGGAGGGCGATCTGGCGCCGAAGGCCGCGGCGTACGTTGAAGTCGCGCGACTCGCCTGGCGCGCCGACGCGCGCTTGGGACGTGGTGATCCCTCGGCCGCCGAGCCGCTGTTCGAAGAGCTGCTGCAGCGGTATCTGAACGACGCCGGGCCCCTGCGCGATCTGGCCGCGGAAGGCCTGACGCGGTGTCGCATCGCGCGGGGCGCGCACGCGGCCGCGGTGCCCTCGCTGATCCTCTGGCTTGGCGGGCGAGACGCGTCGAGCGCTCCTGACGACGGCCTGCTCGATGACGCCTCGGGCTTGCCGCGGGAACTCCCGCCCATATTTTTGCCCTCGTCGGCGATCACCGCGATCCCCCTGCCCTCGGTCGAGCTGACCGACCATGCGTCGAACGCGTTGGCCTGGTGGTACGCCGAAGCGCTGCGATACGAGGGTGGACGCCCATCGCAAGGCGATCGGCCACAGCTTGACGAGCGTGCGCTTGGCGTCTCGCTCGTCGCCGACATCGTGCTGGCGCGTGTCGGTGATCACTCGGAGCGATCACTCGCCCGCACGCGGCTGCGCGATCGGCTCGGCCGACGCGGGCTGGCCGGGTTGGAAATGGCCTGGATGCGAGCCTGGGCGATCACCGGCATCGGGCGATCGCTGCTGCTTGAGGATGACCCGGTCCTTGTGCGCGAGGGCGTGATCGACCTGCTGACCGTTGCATCGACCTACGAGGGCGAGACGCCGCGGCTCGCCTCGATCGCGCTGGCCGAGGTCGCGGTCGCGGCCCATCGGCTCGGCCTGACCCGCGAAGCGACCGACCTGCGGCGCGAGCTTCGAGGCCGCTACCCCGGCTTCCCCGCGCTGCGATGGCCCGAGCTCAACAGCTGGCCCGATCATGTCACCGACCTCACCGCCCGCGCGGCCCCCAACCCCTCGCCGCTCCCGGAGACCCTCCAACCATGACACCACTCACGACGCTCTTGACGGTGGCGCCCGACGCGGCGACCGGCAAATCTCTCTTCGACTACATCGCATCGGGGCGGGAGGTCGGGCTGGTCATCCTGGGTCTGTCGCTGGTCGCGATGGGGTTCATCATCGCCGGCTTGATTCGCATACGACTTCGAACGCTGGCGCCCCAGCCCATCGTCGATGAGCTCACGGCTCATCTTCGAGCGGGCCGAGTGCGGGAGGCGGCGCGATTCTGCAGCGACGCCGCGAACGACACCTTTCTCACGCGCATCTTCAAGCGGGCGCTGGTTCGGTGCGCTCGTTCGCCGTTCGGTTTCCTCGAGATCCGCACCGCGATCGAGGAGTCGGGACGCGCGGAGACCGATCGCCTGCATCGCTCGATCGAGCCGATCGGGGTGATCGCCGCCGTGGCACCGATGCTGGGCCTGCTCGGCACGGTCATCGGCATGGTGGGCGCGTTCGACACGATCTCTGACACGGAGGGCGTGGCACGCCCGAGCGAGCTGGCGGGCAGCATCTCGATCGCGCTCATCACGACGGTGATGGGTCTCATCGTCGCGATTCTGTGCACGCCGCTGTTCGCGCTGCTCCGCAGCCGCGCGGACCACCTCGCCGGCGAGATCGCGCAGATCTCTGAGGAACTCGCGGGTTACCTGGAGATCGCGGCCCAGCAGCAGGGGGCGGCGCCCGCCCGTGGCAACGGCGGACCGCGACCCAACGCGGCGCCCTCGCCCCAGCCCGTTCCGAATCCGACGCCCTCGGCCTGAACCGGAGCCCACGCGTGCGATTCACACGAGGACGAGCCACACGAGCCAGGCGACTCGCCGACCTCACGCCGATGGTCGACGTGGTCCTGCAGCTCATCATCTTCTTCATGTACACCTCGGCCTTCTCGCAGTTCACGCGAGAGCCGATCAATCTGCCGGCGCAGCGAGGCGAGGGAGGCGAGGCGACGGGCGATCTCGTGCTCGACATCGATGAGCTCGGCAACTGGTCGATCGACGGGACACGCGTCACACCCGTGCGTCTGGGGGAGATCACGCGCCTCGAGGCCGAGCGGCTGGGCATCCCGCTCGCCAGCCTCGAGATCCTGGTCCGCGCCGATCGCGACTTGAGCGCGCACAACCTGAACGCGGCGGCGAACGCATTTGCTGAGTTGGGCGTGCGCCGGTGGCGCCTCGGTGCCCAGGCCGGAGGCACCGAGTGAGGTTCAGCCGAGGCCAAGACGAAGATGGACGTGCGAGCCCCGTGGTGTTCACCACGAGCTTTATCGACATCGTCTTCCTCTTGCTGATCTTCTTCCTCGTGACGGCCACCTTTCAGAAGGAAGAAGACCGCCTGAGCTCGGCGCTCGAGTCGCAGTCCGACTCGGGCGGCTCGGGGGCCGATCTGCTGCCGCAGATCATCGACGTGCGATCCGACGATTCGGGGCCGGTGTTCTCGATGGGCGAGCGCGCGATGCGTTCCCAAGATGAGTTGATCGGCCTCCTCGCGTCGCTGCCCAAGGGGCCGGGCGTGTTCGTGCGGGTGCACGGCTCGGCGCCCGTGCACGCCGTGGCGTCGGCGCTGCAGGCCTGCCGCGATGCGGGCTTCGTGAGGATCAGCTATGTGCCCGCGAACTAGGCGCCGACACGGAGCCGGTCGCGTCTGTCTGGCGTTCGCGTGCCTCGCGGGTGTGGCGCACGCTCAGCCCGAGGGTCTTGATGCGGCGGATGTCGAGCGCGCCTCGCTCGAGGCCACACTCGAGGAGCTCGATTCTCCGTCGCTCTCGGCGGCGTACCTGAGCCGGCGCCTGCAGAACGCCACCGGCGACGACCGCACGACCATCGCCCGGCGTCTCGCGGACGCGTACGTCGAGATGCTCCGAAACGAGCAGGATTCGGCCAAGCTAGAGGAGATCGAGCGTCGCGCGCGCGAGCTCGCCGACGGGCTTCCCGAGATCGCCGCGGCGCCGTTGCGCATCGACCTGCTCCGCGCTCGCTACGCGCGCGCCCAAGAGGCCGCCGAGCGTTGGCGTCTGCGTCTTGCCACGCCCGTCGAGCGGCGGACGGCCGAGGCGGCCCTCGCGGAGATCGCGGGCTCGCTCAACGACCTGGGTGTTCGCCTGCATCGGCGTGTCGAGGCCCTCGAACGCGAGGAACGTCGAGGACGAACCGAGGACGAGGCCCTGCTGCGAGAGGCGCTGTACGACGCCCGGCGTCAGCGATCGCTCGCGTTCTACTACGCCGGCTGGAGCAACTACTACCGCTCGGTCCTGGGCCGAAGTCCCAAGATGGCCGACGACGCAACGCGACAGCTCGGGTGGCTTCTCGGTGGCGGCGGGGCCCGTCCGCTCGTCGAACGCACGCCCAAGGCAACGTTCCGCTTTGATCATGTCGCGCGAGCCGCGATGGGCGTCGCGCTGGCCGAGGCGCGGCGGGGCGAGGCGGTCACGGCGATCCGATGGCTCGACGCGGTCGAGTCAGCTGAGCAGGTCTCAGACGCCATCCGCGATCAGCTGTTCACCACACGACTGGTGGTGCTCGCCTCGGGCGATCGATGGGCCGATATGGTCTCGCGCATCAACGTCCGCCGGCGCGAGACCGATCAGCCGCTGCAGGCAAGCGAGGCGAGGCTGCTCGCGGTGCTGGCGCTCGAGCGGCAACGCGACGGCGTCGACACGCCGGGTTTCGAGGAGATCTTGCAGACGCTCGCGCAGGTCGCACTGGCAGACCTAGTAGACGCGGGCCAGATTGGGCACGTGCTCGACCTGGTCGAGCGGTTCGGCGCCATGCCGCTGGGCAACGAGGGGTTCATCGTGCTGTATGTGCGCGCGCTGCGCGCGTACGACGAGGCGCGCTCGGCTCACCTGGCGGTTGTGGGCGAGGGCGAACGCGACGCCCCGGCTCAGCAGGATGATGTGGCGCTTGCTTACGTGCGAGCCGCGGGGCTCTTCCGCGTCGCGGTCGACTCGGACGACGCGGCGGGATTCGCGTCGCAATCGGCGCGGGCCTCGGTGCTGCGAGGGCTGTCGCTCTACTTCTCGGGCGATCTCGCTTCGGCGGCCGACGTGCTCGAGCGGGCGGGCGGCGAGGCCAATGACTCGGCGGCGGAGGAGGCGCTCTGGTTCGCAATCGTCGCACTCGACCGGGCGATCAAGGATGGCCGTCCCTCGCTCGACGTTCGGCTCGATCGCCTGGCGTTGGTGTATCTCGAACGGTTTCCGAGTGGCGAGCGGGCCGCGCGCCTCCTTCTGCTCCGCGCTAACGCGGGGCTGCTGGAGCCCGAGGAGGCGGTGGATGTGCTACTGGCGATCGCCCCCAGCGAGCCGCTGTACGCCGCGGCTCGGCGCGAGGCGGGGCGCCTGCTGTACGCGTTCTTTCGCCGCAGCCGTGGGCTGGAGCGAGAGCGGGTCGGTGCGAGGTTCATCGAGGTGGCCGAGTCGCTGATCGCGTTTGAATCCACGGCGGCCCGCGCCGACAGCGACGAGAGCGCCCGCGATGCGGCGCAGCGGGCCATCCTGCTCACGCGGCAGTTGCTTGAGGTCGCGCTCTCCACGCAAGCCCCCGACCTCACACTGGCGCGTCGCGCGATCGATGAGCTCGAGGGCATCGCGGCCGATGCGGGTGTGCCCCTCGACGGCGCTGCGGCCGAGCTGGCGTACAGACGCCTGCAGATCGCGATGCTCTTGCAAGACCAACGCCAGATCGAGCGGCTCGTGGGGGAGTTGCGTCAGCTAGATGGTCCGTTCAGCGAGGCGGCCGATCGATTGCTGTTCCAAGACGCCCTCCGCCGCTGGCGCGCGGCCTCGGCAGAAGATGGCGGCGCGACCGAGCAGGACATCGAGTCGGCGCGTGGCGTGGTCCGGTTTGGACTGCGGCTGGTGAATCGCGCGGGCGAGATGGGGACGGGCGCGGTGATACAGGAAGCCGTCGCCGCCGCCGCCGAGGCCATCTACGACGCCGAGCAAGACGAGACCTATCTGGAGACGGCTCGACGCCTGGACGGGCCACGCATCCGTGCGGGTCTCGGCACGGAGTCGGCGCTGCGTCGCCATGCGCGGCTGAGCGAGGGCGCCGGCGACATCGAGTCGGCGCTCGACGCGTGGCGGCGGTTGCTCGCTGCGTTGCCCTCGCAGACCGCGGCCTGGTACGAGGCTCGCGTGGAGTCGCTCCGCCTGCTCGCGA
>JBCAXI010000010.1:0-20666 GCA_038534175.1 Planctomycetota bacterium
CTCCGCCGTCAGCTCCGATCTCCCCATCATCATCAAGAACGGCTACATCCGAAACTTCATCGGCGACGGCCTCGCCACCGCCACCTCCGCCGCCAGCCTCGTCGTCCACAACGTCCACGTCGACGACTGCCTCGATGGCATCGACAGCATCGGCACCGCCAACCTCATCGACTGCTCGGCCCGCAACTGCGCCGGCGACGGCATCCGCATCAACTCCTCAGGCCGATCCGCCGTCGTCCGCTGCATCGCCGAGAACAACGCCCTCGACGGCATCCAGATCGATAACGGCTCCGCCCGCGACTGCTCGGCCTTCCTCAACGGAGCAGCCGGCTTCCTCTCTGGCTCCGACACAACCCTCTCTGGATGCGTCTCTCAGAACAACATCACCGGTTTCAGCACCAGCGCCGGAGCCACCCTCGACAACTGCGTCGCCTCCATCAACACCGGCAGCGGGTTCGCCTGCTCCACCAGCACCACACTCATCAACTGCGCCGCTCGAAGCAACGGCAGCATCGGATTCATCACCAGCAACGGCTCCGCCTTCGAGAACTGCTCGGCCCGACTCAACACCCTAGAAGGCTTCGTCACCGGTGCCGGCAGCGTCGTCACCAACTGCGTCGCCGCCAGCAACCAGGAAGACGGCTTCCAGCTCAACTCTGACACACGCATCTTCAACTGCGCCGCCGACGGCAACGGCACCGCAGGCGCCAACTTCGCGGGCATCAGAGGCTCCTCCGACACCACCATCGACTCCTGCACCGTCACCGACAACCCCACCGGCATCATCGGCGGCAACGGCGGCTTTGTCACACGCTGTGCTGCCGCCGGCAACACCACCCCCTACGACATGACCGGCACCGACCACGGCCTCATCATCACCCCCGCCGGCGGATTCACCTCATCCAACGCGTGGGCCAACATCAGCTATTAGCCCGTTCTGCATCGATCCACCAGGCCCGGTGTGCGGCACTCCGCGGCTCGACGCGAATCCGACGAACAACGCCAAATCACCACAACCCGACGTGGACGCCACCACGCAAGGCCCCGCCCACGCGGGACGCTGCTCATACCCGGCTCGTCTGTACAGTCAACGCGCCGAGCCCGCCGAAGGAGCTCCACCCATGCCACGCCCCGCATTCGTCGCCGCAACGATCACACTCATCGCCTCAACCGCCCTCGCCGGCCCACTCACACCCCCCGCCGGCGCGCCATCACCCACGAACAAGACGCTCCATGCGGTCGAGCCCCGCATCCCGCTCGCCGACACCGGCTCGGTCATCATCATCACCCAACCCGGATCGTACTACCTCACCGAGAGCGTCTCCTCATCCAGCCGAGGCGTCGAGATCCGTGAAGGCAACGTCACCCTCGATCTCAATGGCTTCGCCGTCACCGGCAGCACCGGCGGCGCGAGCGGCATCGGCATCCTCGTCACCAGCGGCGCCTTTAACGAGCCCGTCGTCATCAAGAACGGGTTCGTCAGCAACTTCGCCGGCGACGGCGTCACCTCCTCGTCCACAAACGTGCAGCTCATACTCGACAACGTCCAGGTCTCTATCTGCGGCATCGGGTTCGACCTCACCTGCCCCGCCGTTGCGACCAACTGCGCTGCCATCGGCAACACGTCCCACGGCTTCAACGTGCCGGTCTACGCCACCCTCAGCAACTGCATGTCTCGCAGCAACGTCGGCAACGGATTCGAGGCCGATGCCGGCTCCATCACCGGCTGCGTCGCCGGCAACAACGGCCTCAACGGCTTCCTCGTCGGCCAGCCCGCGCCCGAGGACGCCATCGTCCTCAGCGACTGCACCGCCGCCGTCAACTCGTTCGACGGATTCGCAGGCGCCGGACCCGCCGCTCTCCAGAATTGCATGGCCGCGAACAACAACTCCGACGGCTTCACGCTCGCATTGAACTCATCCCTGACCAACTGCCTTGCCATCGGCAACAGCAGCATCGGTATCAGCTCGGGCCCGGGAAGCGCACTCAACAACTGCACCGCCCTCAGCAACTCAGGAACCGGCATCAACGCCTCCACCGGATCCACCCTCGCCAACTGCGCCAGCCGCACCAACGGCGCCGCGGGCTTCTCCCTCGGCGCAGGCTCCAACGCCTCCCACTGCACAGCAACAAGCAACACCGACAACGGCTTCACCCTCAGCTCCGATTGCCGAGTCACCTTCTGCAACGCCGATCAGAACGCCGCCATTGGCATCCAAGGAACCTCAGACACCGTCATCGATTCCTGCTCCGCAACCGACAACGTCACAGGCATCGTGGCCGGCTCCGGCGGCCTCCTCATCCGATCCACCGCCGCCGGCAACACCACCGCCAACTTCAACATCGGCGGAGCCACCTACGGCCCCGTCATCACCACCGGCGCCGGCGCCGTCGTCACCACAAACCCCTTCTCCAATATCTCGTTCTAGGCCCTCTCGCTATCCTCCCCACATGAAGATCCACGAGCACCAAGGCCGAGACCTCCTCGCCGCCGCAGGCGTCCCCGTCCCCCCCGCCGAAGTCATCACCAGCGTCGAGGACGCCGCCGCCACCTACAAACAAGTCACCCAAGAAGCAGGAACTGGGCCCGGAGGCCTGGCCGTCATCAAGGCCCAGGTCCACGCCGGCGGCCGCGGCAAGGCCGGCTTCGTCAAGCTCGTCCGCTCGCCCGAAGAAGCCACCGAAGCCGCACGCTTCATGCTCTCCAACAAGATGGTCTCCGTCCAAACCGGCCCCGAAGGCCTCGAGGTCAAGAAGCTCCTCTGCGCCGCCGGCGTCGACATCGACAAGGAGTACTACCTCGCCATCACCACCGACCGAGCCACGCGCAAGAACGTCCTCATCGCCTCCGCCGAGGGCGGCGTCGAGATCGAACAAGTCGCCGAGGCCAACCCCGACGCCATCATCAAAACCCCCATCCATCCCCTCACTGGCTTGCAACCTCATCAAGCCCGCGAGGTCGCCTTCCGCCTTGGCTTCACCGGCAAGCAGGTCGGCCAAGCCGTCAAGGTCATGCTCGCGCTCAGCAAGCTCTTCAGCGACAAGGACTGCTCACTCGCCGAGATCAACCCCCTCGTCCTCACGCCCGCCACCGCCGACAACCCCCACGGCCAAGTCCTCGCCATCGACGCCAAGTTCAGCTTCGACGACAACGCCCTCTTCCGACACAAGGACCTCCAGCAACTCCACGACCCCGCCGAAGAGGACCCCTCCGAACTCCGCGCCCAACGCTTCGGCCTCTCCTACATCGCACTCGACGGCAACATCGGCTGCCTCGTCAACGGCGCCGGACTCGCCATGGCCACCATGGACACCATCAAGCTCCACGGCGGAGACCCCGCCAACTTCCTCGACGTCGGCGGCTCGGCCTCCGAAGAAGCCGTCACAGAAGCCTTCAAAATCATCCTCGCAGACGACGCCGTCAAGGGCATCCTCGTCAACATCTTCGGCGGCATCATGGACTGCGCCGTCATCGCCCAAGGCATCGTCAACGCCGCCACCACCTACGAAAACCCCGACGGCTCCAAGGGCTTCAAGGTCCCCCTCGTCGTCCGCCTCGAAGGCAACAACGTCGACCCCGCCCGCAAGCTCCTCAACGAGGCCAAAGCCAACCTCCCCACACTCCAACCCGCCAAAGACCTCACCGAGGCGGCGTCAGCGGTGTGCGCGGCCGTCTAGCCGCCACCGTCGCGCCAAGTCTCTCGACGGCATGAAATGGCCAAGTGAATCACCTTGGACAGGAGTTTTCCGCGCCCAGAGCTCTGATTTCAGACCATTCGGTACTTTCAAAACATATTGAATCGAATGAATTCGATGGATCGAACCCGCGTCTACGCCACACCGGCGCAACGGAGATCGATCGATGCCCCTCGAAGACATGTCAACCACCCTGCGGGCCCTCCAGGCGGGACTCTCCGTCGAGGGCATCACCATGTACCTCTTCTGGCTCGGCATCGTCGGCATGGGTGCCGGCGCCGCCTACCTCTTCATGGCACAGGCCACCCTCGCCAAGCCGTACAAGAAGGTCGCCATCGTCGCCGGCATCATCTGCGGCGTCGCCTGCTTCCACTACTACCGCATGGCCGGCATCTACGTCGAGTCGCTCGCCGGCGCTATCACCCTCGACGAGGCCGGCAACGTCCAGATCGGCGAGCTCGCCGCCTTCCCCACCGCCTACCGCTACATCGACTGGCTCATCACCGTCCCGCTCATGGTCCTCGAGTTTCCACTCCTCCTCGCCCTAGGCAAGAAGGGCCGACCGCTCTTCTGGGGACTCGGCGTCCTCTCCCTTGTCATGCTCGTTACCGCCTGGATCGCAGAGGCCAGCCCGCTCGGCGGCGGCGCCTGGTGGGGCTTCTACATTGTCTCCTGCATCGCTTGGCTCGGCATCGTCGGCATGCTCTACACCCAGGTCACCAAGGCCGCCGCCAACCTGCCCGGCAACTTCCAGGGACAGCTCGCGGTTATGAAGGGCTTCATCGCCATCGGCTGGATCATCTACCCTATCGGCTTCCTCCTCGCCCTCGCCGGCAACGAGAGCTACCGCGAGATCGCGTACAACATCGCCGATGTCATCAACAAGGTCGGCTTCGGCGTGGCCTGCGTCGTCGCCGCCCGCACCCTCTCCCTGCACTACGTCGAGGAGCGCGACGCCCGCGCCGACCTGACATCGTCGCCCGCCCTCGCCTAGGCCAGAACCATGACGACGCTGCAAGGCGTGACCTCGCCAAACCCCATAGCACTCGCCAGTTCCAAGGGCGCCAACCGCACCAGCGATGGCGCCCTTGTGCCATACATCCCAACACTCGCCTGCGCACTCGCCCTCACCATCGCAACGATCGCAGACGCCGAGGCGCTAGCCCCCTGGCCCTGGATCATCGCACTCGTATTCATCGGCATGCCGCACGGCGCCATGGACTGGCAAGTCCATCGCAGGACCATGCCCTTCGCCACCACCCGCCAATGCATCGTCGCGCTACGACCCTACATCCTCTGGATGTTCGCCAGTCTCATCCTCCTTGTCGTGGCGCCGGTCCTCACCTGCCTGGCCTTCTTCGTGCTCACCGCCGTCCACTTCGGCCGAGCCGACATCCGCGACCTGCCGGGAGGCTCTGACCTGCTCGATCGTCCTGTCGGTCAGGCCTTGGCCTGGAGCCGTGGCGCCTTGGTACTCGCGATCCCGTTCAGCGTCGATCCCGTTGGAGCCTGGCAGCCGTTCGCTATCGTCACGGGCGTTGAATTGCTGCTCCCGCCAAGCATCGCTGAGGCGTTTGCGACCTCTGTTCTCACCGTGACCGCTCTCTCGATGGCTGTGACTTTTGCCCTTACGCGGCCGCGTGCAACGTCGTCGCGACGATTTTTGATTGAGACAGCGGCGGCGTGTGCGCTACTCTCGCTCACGCCACCTCTCTTTGCGGTAGGCTGCTACTTTCTGTTTGTTCACGCGTTCAAGCACAGCACGCGTCTCGTTCGATCGCCATCGCTCCGCCTCAAGGACGAGGGTGAGACCGTTCTGCAAGGCCTTGCGCGTCTGCACAAAGCGGCAACGCCGTTCACGGTGCCGGCGGTCATCTGCGTTTTGGCTTGGGCAACGCTACTAGTAGCGCCTTGGGCAGTGGCCATCGCGTCGGCGTCGATCGGCTTCTACATCATCTCTACGCTGCCACACGAACTGCTCGACCACCGCGCGGGTCGCCTCGAGATACTCAGAGCCTAGTTCAAGATCGACAGCTGCACTCCTCGATACGTCATCCATGAAGTCGATCGATTCGAAACCCTGTCTATGAGCAGCGAAATCGACATTCCGGCCGATCGTTTGACCGACGCAGTGGACGCGATACTGATCGGACTCAATGACATTGGCCCATCCGCCAGAGCCGCCAAGCCATCTGAGATTCTCGGCACCATTAAGCAGCCCAGCATCTGGTGCGACTTCACATCGCACGAGATCCGCGAAGCAGAACGCTTTCTGTTCCGGTGCGGTCTCTTGCCACTGTGAGTCTTGGCGCGAAGAACTACAGGTGGCACTAGTTCTCCTGCCTTGCTGTACCACCAGTCGCTCGCGACCAGTGCCTCCGCCCACTCAGCACCAATCCCCCCACACCAATCACCCTCGAGCGCAAACCCCCGGCGGGTGACACTGGTACGGCGAGCGACCCCATCTCCCCTGCCTCTATGTGCCACTGGTAGCTCGCTACCAGTGCGTTCTTCTTCCAACCCCACGCCCCCTACGCCTCCCGCAAAATTTTCTCCATCTTCTTCCCCTTCGCAAGCTCATCCACCAGCTTGTCCATGCACCGCGCCTGCCGCGTCAACGGCGTCTCGATATCCTCAACCCGATACCCACAGATCACACCCGTGATCAAATGCGCGTTCGGGTGCAGCTTCGCCTTGGCAAAGAACTGCTCCACCGTCGTCTCGCCGTCGATGTGCTTTTGCAGCTGCTTGTCCGTGTAGCCCGTCAGCCAGCGCACCACCTCGCGCAGCTCGCCCTCGGTCCGCCCCTTCTTCTCAACCTTGCTCACATAGTGCGGCCAGAAGGAAGAAAAGACGATCTTCGCAACACGCTCATCATGCTCGGGTGTCGTCGTCGGCATCGCGTCTCCTCCGAGGTCCACCCACGCGCCACAACGATCCATCGTAATCCATCACAACACATCCCAACCCAAAATCACAACGGCCCCCACCCGCACTTGCGAGCAGAGGCCGACCTCCTCAAACAACGTGCTGGATCGCCTCACTTCCCCTTGAAGTACTTCGCGATCTCGTCCTCCACGCGGCTGCAAGACAAGTACCACTCGTCCTCCACCAGCTCGAACGTGATCTTCTGGCCGGTCACCTTGTACGTCCCTGTCACTTTGTGCTTGACGACCTTGATCGACCCCTTCTTCTCGTTCCCTTTGATCTCGATTTTCCCCTTGCCGGCCTTCTTGATCTCCTCAAGCACCGCCGCCGGCTCGCCCTTGATCGTCACGGAAAACGGTTTGCACGTCGTCGCCATGGCTTGCTCCCTGCGTCACCCACGTCGTCCCCCCACAAACGCGGCGTTACGCACTCCAGCCCATCACCTGACTCGGGAGGAACCGCACACCCATTCTGATGCGATCGCGGTGCGTTTGACGCGTGTCACATCACCATGTCCAAGACCCCTACCGCAACGTCCCGAGTCGTCGGCGCCCTGATCGCCGTCGGCTTTCTCGCCATCCTCGGCCTCCAGACCGTCAAGTACCTCCGCGACCGCCAGGAAGTGCGGATGTACGAGCAGCTCCAGGCCGACTACTTCGAGCACGGCCTCGCCGACGACGTCATGCAAATGCACCGCGAGCAGCAGCTCGCCGACCTCCAACCCACGCTCGACCTCATCGCCGGCCTTCGAGGCTCAGACGACATCCACTCCACCAAAACCGAGCCCATGGGTGCCGAGACAGGCGGCGGCAAGAAGGCCGAGATGGCCAGCCCGGTGAATCCCTATTCCGAGGACAAAGGCCCCACGCCGGTCGAGCCCGATCCCTCGGCGCCGCACAAAGAGCACTGAGTCCCGCCGCTCACTGGGCCAGCTGAACCGACGGTGCCCAATCCAGCCAGCTCTCCTTCGGTGCCGGCTCCATGTCGAACACGTGCCCATTGCCCACGCGCACGCCCGCCCGTGTGGGCGTCGCCATGGCGATCGCGCCCTGCAGCACTGTCTCGACGCTGTCCGCCGACACGGTCAGCCCTCGAAACAACCCAAAGTCCACGCCCACGCCGCCCGCGTTCCAGAAACGCGTGTTCTCTCGAACGATCGGCGCGTATCGGCGATCGATGACCGCCTCGACCAGCACGCCCGTGGCGTCGTCGGCGAGTGCCGCTCGGCCGACCGTCCCCACGCGAATGCCGCGGTAGAGCACCGGTGATCCGGGCGTGATGGACGCCGCGTTCGCCGCCTTGATCTGGATGAAGAGCCCCTCGGCGTCGGCGCCGTCGGGCGGCGCGCTGGCACCCTCAAACCGTCGGCGAAACGGCGCCCCCTCTTCCGCGGGACGAACCGCGATGTACCGCGGCCCGATGAGCGTCTCCAGGCCCTCAACACGCTCCAAGCTGACCTGCGGACGCACGATCCAGAACTGCGCCCCCTCGCGCGCCAGCGCACGGGACGTCGGTGAGAGCTCGGCCACCACACGCACGCGCGTGAGATCCGGCGTCAGACCCACGCGGCGGACCACGCCGACCGAGATGCCTCGGTGCACGATGTCCGCGCCCGGCTCGAGACCCGCGGCGTCGTCGAAGACGATCGAGATCCGCGGCCCACGCTCGCGCGACACCTGCATCCACGCGAACGCGCCCAACCCAATCAGCAACGCGATCGGCAGCAGCCAGAACAGACTCCACCGCCGCGGGGCCGGCACAATCGTCGCCATCGGCGGGCTCGACGGGGCGTGGTCGTGCGACTCAACCATCCTGCGTGTCTCCTTGCGAGCTCTCGCCGCTCTCCCAGATCGCGTGCGGATCGAACGCGGCCGACGCGAGCAGACTCAGCATCACGACGCAACCGAACAGCACCACGCCGTACCCGGGCTGGACCTCGACCACGTCTCCCAGCTTCACGAGCGCCACCAGCACCGCGACCAGCAGCACGTCGACCATTCCCCACTTACCGATCGTCTCAACACCCCGATACACCCATGCCCGCTGGCGTTGTCCGAGCGCCCGATCCCCGAGACACAGCGTCACCACGGCGCCGAGCTTCGCGATCGGCGCCACAAGGCTGAACAACAGCACCGCGAGCCCCACGAACACATGCCCCTCGGCGAGCAGCCCGACCATGCCCGACCAGATCGAGGCCGTGCTCTCGTGCCCGAGCCGCTCGATCGTCATGACGGGCGCCGTCATCGCGGGGACGTACAGCGTGAGGGCCGCCGCGGCCAGCGCGCCCGCTCGGCTGAGCGATCGGCGGTGCGAGCGGAGATGGATCTCTGAGCGGCAGCGCGTGCACCGCGCGGCGTGCGCGGGCGGCACGGCGGGCAGCCGATGCACAAGGCCGCAGGTTGGGCAGGCGCGAAGCGATGCCATGGCATGCACATCATTCGGAATCGGGGAGGCGGCGTTCATCGGACCGATGCGCCCTCGTGACACGCCGAACGGCCCGGCCCATTGGTCGTGCTAGGCGGCTCACCGAGCCCACCGCTCGACGAACCAGGCGTAATCGAGGTTGCCGGTCGCGTCCTGATTGAACTGCTGGCGCTCGCTCATCTCGATCGTGCGCGCGTCCTGCCATCGGCGCACCTCGGCGTGCCCATCTGTGAACGCGATCACACCCGAATCGTTGTGCCAAATGGTCAGCGGATCGACCCATCGCGGCTGGTTCAGCCACAGAATCCAAGAGTTGATGTTGAGTCCGCGTGGGTCGGACTCCTCGAGGAACGCGATGTGGTCGGACGGGCGATGCAGCTGCGACAGTCGGCGCACGACGCGACGCCCGCCGATCTGCAGCTCCTGCGACACGCTGCCCGCGAGGTAGTTGGGCATTGAGTACGTCACGTACGCGAGGCTCGCGCTGTCGTTGGACCGCACGGTGTCCCGCGTGTCCGAGGGGCAGTGGTACGGCTCGGGGCGATTGACAAAGGGATAGAGCGCGCCGTCACGCAGCCCATAGAGATGCGTTCGAACATCCTGCATGTTCCGCAGCGCCGCCTCGGGCAGATAGCGCCCCGTTGGCCCCTTCGGCCAGTCCACCCAGCTGCCCGGGACATCGCTGACGCGTGTCCACGAGCTGACCACGGCGCCGTCGTTTGCGTCGGCGTACAGCATGAACGCCTGGCCCAGCGCCCGTTGGTTCGCCAGGCACTGCGTCGCCTTGCCCGCCTCCCGCGCCGAGCCCAGCGCGGGCAGCAGAATGCCGATCAGCAGCGCGATGATCGCGATCACCACCAGCAGCTCGATGAGCGTGAACGCCCTCACCGCGAATGCCCTGCCCGGCGCCGACAACGACACGATGCTCGCTCCTCCTCGCGGTTCCCGCCGAGCACGAGTGTAACGCCGGCCCCGATGAACCTCGAGAGTCGAACCACGAGCAGGACGCTTCGCGAGAACTCAGGGCAAGACGAGCGGACCCGACGACCGAGAACCTCTGGGCCCGAGCATCGCCGGTGGAATCGCTGTATCACAGGGTGAGGCCCGACTAGCTTCGAGCCGTGAGCGATCAGCCGACGCCATCGCGTTTGGGAACCGGGTTCGGGACGCCCAGCCCCGCGTTGCGGCTGCGCTGCGGCATGGGCCCGCCACCGGTCAACGTCGACCCGCTCACACCCGCCTCAGCTCCACGCCTCTCGCGGACCGTCCACGACTGGCTGCTGCCCGGACATGGCCTCCGGACGGGCGAGTACACGCTGGCCGGCTTCTCCGAGGCGGCCTCGCACGCCGGCGGCGATCACTACGACTGGCTCGAGCTCGACGACGGGCGCCTGCTCGTCACGTTGGCTGATGTCTCGGGACACGGGCTCGAGTCCGCCATCGTGACCGCGGCGTGCCGCGCGTACGCGCGAGCCGTCCTGACCGGCGCCGAGCCACTCCCCGAGCAGATGCGACGCCTCAACGAGTGGGTCTGTCGAGATCTGCCCGACGGACGATTCGTCACGTTCGTCGCGTGCGTGTTGGACCCGCGTGCCCACACCGCCGAGATCCTCTCCGCCGGGCACGGGCCGTACTTCGTGGTCCGAGGCCGCACGAACCACGTGCGCGCGCATGGCGCGCACGGCCTCCCGCTCGGCGTGGAGGCCGAGACGCCGTATCTCGAGACGCTCCGCGTTCAACTCGACCCCACCGACGCGCTGGTGCTCATCTCCGATGGCTTTGTCGAGGTGGCCTCGCGAGACCGAGAGTGGCTCGGCGTCGATCGCTTTGCCGACGCGCTGTCACATGTCGCCTCGGCCTCGCCCCTGGGCATGATCGAGGCCGCGCGGGCCTCGGCGTCCGCCTTCGCCGACGGGCAGCCCCCGCGCGACGACATGACCATGGTCGTGGTCAAGCGAGACGCAGACCCGCCCCCGTCGGCGCGAGCACCCATGTCTTAAGTCGCCTGCATCGATCCCCGCACCGGCTCCAAGCGTCGCGCCTTGCGGCACCAAGACACGCTCGAAGCACTTCACGTCGCCTTCCTGAGGTCGCGTCTTCGCCCGATGCTCGCGATCGCGAGGCCGTGGCTGGCTTGGGCAAGCGGGGAGATGAGAGGGCGCGGTCGGATTCGAACCGACGATGGCGTTTCCGCACAACGGATTTGCAATCCGCCCCATTAGACCACTCTGGCACGCGCCCGGGGCGTTCCGATCGAGACGAATCCCGGTCGGAGAGCGCAGACGCTATCGCTGGCGCCCGAAAGAATCAACAGAAAGCCCCCGAGCGTGGGCCATGATGGATCGCCGAGAGACCGATAGCATTCGGGTCGGACCACCTGAATGGAGCCGTGCCCATGCCCGCTGAACAGCCCCTCGCTCGCTCCCACACCGTCGGCACCGTGCTGGCCGCGCACTGGGCGTTGTTCGGCGGCGTCGCGCTCGCCCAGCTCGAGCCCAGCGAGCCAGACGGCGTCGGGCTGGCCGATCCCAGCGTTGAGGACGTCGCCGAGGCCCTTGACGCGACCGACCTCACGCCCCCCGCGATCGCTCCCACGCGCGACGCGACCTGGGAGCCGGTGCGTCCGGGCACGGGCGTCACGCCCGGCTCGCTCGCCGAAATGTCCGCGCGCGAGGCGCTCCGACGCGCCAAGCCCCTCCGCGAACGCACGTTCCTCGTGAAGGAACGAGCCACCCTACTGCGGGCCGGCACGGGCGAGTGGGTCGCGGCCTTCCACGCCGGCGTGGACGAGCAAGGGCGAGAGCGCAAGCTGCCCGCGATGGTGCTGCTGCCGTCTCCGACGCTCGAGGGCCTCGAGACCACCGCCGAGGGGCGCGGACTCGACGTCGCCTATCGCCTCAGCGGCGAGGTCACCCGCTACCACGGACGCAACTACCTGATGCCCACCGCCTTCGGCGTCGAGGCCATCGCCCCCGCACAGCCCGAGATCATCGACCTCAATGCTGAGGCGCCGAATGACATCGACAGCATTGAGAACACCGCCCAGAGCAACAACCAGACCGACGCGCCCGCTCCGAACGATCTCATCGCGGTCGGCGCCGATCTGGACGATCCCAGCGTCGCGGATCTGATCCAAGATCTAGAGGCCCGCCGCAGCGTCGCGCGGGGGCTGGCCCGCCCGCGCGAGGTCACCGAGCCCACGCAAGACCTCGAGCTCGCCAGCGGCGTCCTGCCCGCGCCGGCTCGCAACGGCGAGCTGCTCGTCCGCCGAAAGGGCCGGCTGACCCGCCTCGGCGGCGGCGAATGGGCGTTCGTGGTCGACCAGGACGCCGATCGATCCAACCCGGCGCTCGCCGAGACGCCGATCGTGCTGCTGCCCTGCCGAGCGCTGATGCGCATGGAGCACGCCGTGCGTGACGCCGGTGACGCGGTCACGTTCGAGCTGACCGGCAAGCTCTCGACCTACGCCGGCCGCGTCTACGTCATGCCGACGCTGGCGGTGCGGATGCCCGAGCGGGAGGGCCTCGCGGCCGTCCAGTAAGCCACAATAACCCAGGGCCACGCGATCAACGCTCGGCGACGTGTGCCGCGGTGCCCTGCACCGGACGATCCTCGAACGCGAGCGCGTCGCTTGGCGCGGTCGCGACCGCGGTGCCCGGCATGGGGCTGAACCGCGAGCCGTAGAGCGGGATCTTGCGGTTGTGCGTCGGCTTGTGCGTCAGCGCCTTGAAGCCGAGGATCACGACACCGAGCCCAATGTTCGCCGCCAGCATCGGAACGAGGCCGCGCAGGTCGAGGTGCATCATCACGCTCGTCATGACCACCACCGCCAGCGCGATCGGGATCGCCCCCTGCCAGGCCATCTGCATGATCTGGTCGTACCGCAATCGAGGCAGCGTCCAGCGGATCACCATCATGAAGCAGATCAGCAGCACGACCTTGCCGAGGTAGACGCCAAACTGAGCGAACAAGATCAGCACGCCGAGCCAGCCGGTGGCCGT
Organism: Planctomycetota bacterium; assembly: GCA_038534175.1. GTDB lineage: Bacteria > Planctomycetota > Phycisphaerae > Phycisphaerales > UBA1924 > JBCBZM01. The sequence continues at coordinate 13,050 of JBCAXI010000010.1, forward strand.
CTCGGGGAACGGATCGAAGAACGGCGCGATCTGCCAGCCGCCCAGGAACAGGAGCACAAAGAACGCGCCGCTCGTCACCAGGTGGGCGTACTCGGCGAGGAAGAACAGCGCGAATCGCATCGAGGAGTACTCGGTGTGATACCCGCCCACGAGCTCCTGCTCGGCCTCGGCGTTGTCGAACGGCGCGCGGTTGGCCTCGGCCAGGATCGCGATGAAGAACAGCACCGCCGCGATCGGCTGGGCGAGGATCATCCAGCCGTTGTCTTTCTGGTACTCCAGAATGTCGTACGGCAGCAGCGATCCGGTCATGAGCAGCACCGTCAGCAGCGACATGCCCAGCGGGATCTCGTACGAGATCATCTGAGCGCTGGCCCGCATGCCACCCAGGAACGAGTACTTCGAGTTGGACGCCCACCCGCCGAGCGTCACCCCGTACACACCGAGCGAGGCGACCGCGAGCAGGTAGATGATGCCGATGTTGACGTGCGCGCCCGTGAAGTGCACCAGCCCGCCGGGCATCTCGCCCAGGATCGGCAGCCAGTAGTCGGGCATCTCCCACTTGCCGCCCCACGGAATCACGGCAAACCCGATCAACGCCGGCACGATGATCACGATCGGGGCGAGCGTGAACAACGCCTTGTCGGCCTTGGTCGGGGCGTAGTCCTCCTTCACAAGGAACTTCACACCGTCCGCCAGCGGCTGGCCCAGACCCCACATGCCCTTCAGGAACGCCAGGAACGGCAGCCCGAAGTCAAACCCCACACGGTTGGGCCCGAGCCGATCCTGGATGTACGCCGAGATCTTCCGCTCGAAGTACACCAGATACGCCACCGCGACCAGGATCACATGCACGATGATGATCAGCACGTGCAGCGAAACGAAGAGCTGGGGCGTGATAAAGCCGCGAAGAAATTCGGTCACCGGTTCGAGCATGGGCGGAGTGTAGAGGCTCTTCGCGGGGCGGTCAGTCGATGGGCTCGTAGGCCATCTCGACATCCCATCCGCCCTGCCCGTCGGGGGTCACCTCGCAGGTCGTGATGGAGTGCGTTCGGGCGTCGGGGCGGCGCATCAGCACGCTGGCGGCCCCCGCGTGCTCCATCGCGTCCGAGGGCCAGGCGTGCCGGTGGTACGCGTCCTGCGCGCCCGGCGCGGGGTCACGACGAACCACCTCGTCGAACAGCGACAGCCGCGGCGAGGCGATCGAATCGCCCATCCCAGAGCTCACAAAGCAGGCCGGCAGCTTGTAGCGGAAGAAGTCCATCCGCGCCCGATCCCATCGGCCCATGAGCACGCCCGTCGGCTCGACGACCACGAGTCGGAACGGCGCGTACACCGACGCGTCCAGCGCCCGCAGCGACTGCTCGACCTCATCCATGCTGGCGGCATCCGCGAGCGATGGGATCAGGGCGCCGCGCGAGACCAGGCCGGCGGGCAGCTCGGGCGCTGGCTCCATGTTGTGGTTCAGCACGCTGAGCACCAGCCCCCGCCTCGTCGCGGCGATCCACGTGCCGTGGGCCAGGGTGTCGATCGGGTAGATCGCGTCGCCGTGCCAGCGGGGCGGCTCCGCCGGAGGGCGGGTGTTCAGCTCATCGCGGTTTGCCATGAGACGAACGCCAGGACCGTTCGGCGTGTGAGACGGGATGATGGAGAGCGTGCACATATCGTCGGGTAGGAGCGCCGCCAGCCCCCGGCGAGCAACGCCCGGGGTCGCGAGCTCAGGCGGATCGGGATTGCTCGTAATGAAGGGTGCTGGGCGCCATGCCGAATCGCGCGGGCCCCTCGAAGCCGAACTCAAGGGCGATCGCCTTGAGCATCGCCGCGTGATGCACCGCGTGGTGCGCGGCGAAGGCCAGCTCGCGAGCGAGCGTCGTCTCGAGGTGGGCGATCTCGCCCGAGCCCGTCAGCATGACCTCGATCTCGACCCGCTGGGCGAGCGTCGACTCGTCGTAGGCCCGCAGCGTGCGAGCCAGCTCGTCGATGAGCTCCACCGCGGCCTCCGCGTCGGTCTCGATCCGGGTCTCACGCTCGCGGTGGTCGTAATCGATCCGCTGGCCCGTCGCCGCGCCGACCACCGCCGCGCGGAAGTGGTCGATCGTGTGACGCAGGTGCTTGCCGATCGTCCCGCCGCGGAGGCGATCGGACGACGCCGAGTACACATCAGCTGGCGTCAGCCGAGCGAACGCGGCGAACTGATCGAGCGTCGCCGCGGCGGCCAGGGCGACCGCCACCGGGCCGAGGGCCGCCGGTCGCGGCGAGTCGGACGCAAGCGCCCCGGATGCGAGTTGGCTCGTCGTCTGGGTGGTCATGGGTCGACTCCGTTCGATCTCCGAAGCGTAGAGGCTAGGCGGGGGTGGGCTTGGGGGTGGAACTCGTACTACGGGTGGGACTGGAACCGAGGGTGGGGTCGGCGGCGTGCGCCTGGGCGACGACCGCGTCCAGGATGTCGCGGTGATTCGCGCACCGAGGGCACTTGTGCTGCCCGCCCAGCTTGCCCGTCGACGCCATCCAAGCGTGGAACGCGCCCACGGGCAGGGGCGTGATCGTGGGCGGCGCCATGCCCAGGCTGTCCGTCCGCTTTGTGGTGTAGTCCACGTTCTGGGCCTTCATCGCCTCGTCGAAGGCCTTGGCAAAGCCATCGAGGCGCTCTGTCCCATGCTCGACCTCCACCGCCAGCTCGAGCCCTGCGCGCTGGCCCTGGCGCGGATACACCGGCGCCGCGGTGAACTCCCCCACTCGCACGCCCGTCGCCCGCGCCGCCCGGGCCACCGCGTTCTCCACGTGCTCCACGATGACGTTCTCACCGAACGCGTTGATGAAATGCCGATGCCGACCCACGATCCGCAGGCGGCACGGCCCGTGGTGCGATCGCACCGCGTCAGGAGCCGGCGCCGGGATTGTGTCGAACTCGACGACGTCGCCGATCAGGTATCGCCACAGCCCGGAGCACGTGGTCATGCACACCACGTATCGCACCCCGGGCTCGACCTGCCACGCGGTGAACGTCGGCGGATCGTCGTTGTCGACCTCGTCGACCGGGATGAACTCGTAGAAGTTGCCGATGTCCGTCAGCAGGCGCAGCCCCGGGTCGTTGGCCGTGTCTTGCAACGCGATGAAGCCCTCGCTCGCGGGATAGAGCTCGAGCCGGTGCGCAAAGTCCACGGCCTCATCGCCGTGCACGAGCTGGTTCACACGGGGGATGAAGGGCGTGTACTTCACCCCGCCGTGCACGAATAGCGAGAGGTGCGGCCACACGTCCGTCACCTTGCTCGCGTCTCGCCCTCGCTCGCTCGCCAACTCGATCACACGCTGGAACAGCACGTTGGCCCACGAAGGCATCCCGCTGATGGAGCGCACGTCCTGGTCGATGCAGACCTCGGCCATCCGCTCGATCTTTGTGGGCCAGTCGCCGATGAGCGCGACATCTTTGCCCGGCGCGTAGATCTCGCTCAGCGGCCAGGTGATGAGCGGCGTCACCAGCCCCGAGAGGTCGCCCGTGTGCACGCCGTGCTCGTTCGTCTCCACCGCCGAAGACCCGCCCAGGAACAGCATTTTGCCCGACATCAGCCGCGTAAGACTCAGCCCCCAGCCGGCGTCCTTGCGGGCCAGATGGGCGAAGATGTCGAACGCCGCCAGCCGATTCGAGGCGAACATCTCGCGGGTGATCGGGATGAACTTGTCGCCGGCGGTCGTCCCGCTCGTCTGCGCAAAGTGCCGCACGAGGCCGGGCCACAGCACGTTGGCCTCGCCCTGCTCCCGCATCCGTGTGAGCTGATCCTGAAACCCGTACCACTCGCGGACGGGCACGGCATCTCGATACGCCTTGAGCAGATCCTCGTCCGCACGCTCCGTGAGCTTGGCGAACCCCGCCTCGCGGCCGATCTCCGTGTCGCGCGCCTTCCAGAGCAACTGGAGTAGCTGCGATCGCTGCAGACCCACCGTGTTCGCGGTCCAGTGCTTCAGGTTGGACAGACGCTTGGAGCGCTCGGCGTTCTTGAGCCTCAGACCGAGGCCAACGGCCCCCGTCCACCGGATCGGCCCGGACGGCGCCGCGCTCATGCCGACGCGTCTCGAGCCCGCCGGTCGAGATCATCAACAAAGTCGAGCAACGCGTCGGCGAACGCGTCGGGCGACTCCAGCATCGGCGCGTGCCCGCATCGATCCAGCCAGCGGATGCGCGCATCCGGCAGCTTGTCCATGAACAGCTCGGCCGCCGACGGGGGCGTCACCACGTCCTCGCGGCCCCAGATCAGCAGCGTCGGCACGCGGACATCACCCAGACGCGCTTCCAGGTTGTCTCGGCGAGCGGTCTTCGAGAGCCGCACCATCGCCCGAGCGCCACCCCGCTCGCGGAGCGCGGCGTGCGCCCGCTCTACATCGTCCCGCCGCATGTGGGCCTTGTCGTAGAACAGCTCGCCGATCTTCTCTTCCAGCCAGTTCCGGGACGGCCGAACCGGCGCGCCTCGTACCAGCGTCCGCTCCATCAGGCCCGAGGCTCCGGCGAGCACGAGCGCGTTGCACAGGTCCGGGCGATGGATCGCGATGCGCAGCGCCACGTGTCCGCCGAACGAGTTGCCCACCAAACACACGGGCCGCGCGATCGTTGCCTCAAGGAACGCGATCGTGACGTCCGTCACGGCCTCGATCGAGCAATCCACCGGGTCGAGATCGAGCAGCGGCAGCTCGAGCAGATGGCAGAGGCATCGACCGCGAATCCGCGAGACCACGTCCTCCCAGTGCTCGTTGAGCCCGACGAGCCCGTGCAGAAACACGACGTCGCGTCCTCGGCCAAGCTGCTGGAGCGTCGCGTGGATCGTGGCACCGTGCCGGCCCTCGAGCGTCACCGGACGAGGCCCCGCCGCACCCGGCTCCACCGACGTGGGCGTCCGAGGCGAGCCGGTCTCGGGGGCGATGTGACCTGTGGGCGTGCTGGTCATCCGATCCCTGGGAGCGAGGAAGAGTGAGACCCGAATCCAGGGGCTCACGGAGCGCAGAAGCGACTCGGCCGGCGGCCGGCGGCAGCCATCCTAGCCAAGCGACGGGAGGCCGTGTCACTCGGGTGATTGGGGATCCGAGCCCTCAGGCGCCACCACGCCCGTCCGCGGACGAGCACCCATCGCCGCACGCCCGTCCTCCAGCCGAACGATCCGGTGCGCCCGCGACGCGACCGCCTCATCGTGGGTGACCATGACGACCGTCAGGCCCAGCTCCGAACGCAATTGGTCGAACAGATCCAAAACGCTTTGCCCCGCGGCTCGATCCAGATTGCCCGTCGGCTCGTCGGCGAGCAACAGGCGAGGCCGATTGATGAGCGAGCGGGCGATCGCGACCCGCTGACGCTCCCCGCCCGAGAGCTCCGTCGGGCGGTGCCGAAGACGGTTGCCGAGCCCCACGCCGTCGAGCAGCTCGCAGGCCCGGGCCTGCGCCTCGGCACGCCGGCGCACGTACCCGAGGCGCCCGTGCAGGATCATCGCGCCCACCGCGACGTTCTCGAGCACCGTCAGCTCCGGGAGCAGGTGGTACGACTGGAACACAAAGCCCACGTCCGCGGCGCGGTACCGATCGAGCTGGCGGGCTGACAGTCGAGACACCACCCGCGCGTCGAACTCGATCTCGGCCGACGGCTCGCGATCTGGGCGATCCAGCCCGCCCAGGATGTGCAGGAGCGTCGACTTGCCCGACCCCGACGCGCCGAGGATCGCGACAAACTCGTTGGGCTCGACCACGATCGCGGCGCCACGCAGCACCGGCACGGGCACGCGCCCGAGCCGGTAAGTCTTGTGCACGTTGGTGGCGCGGAGGAGGGGCATGGTCGGCAGGGGGTGGGGTCCAGATGTGGGGGTACGGGTCTACTCAAACCGGAGGGCGCGAACCGGGCGCATCCGGGCCGCACGTATCGCTGGCCACGCGGCGCCGAGGAAGCAACTGAGCACACCGCCCAGCAACACGAAGCCCGCGGCCGCCGGATCGACCTCGCTGGGAATCTCCGTGAAGTAGTACACCGCCGGGTCCCAGATGTACTGCCCCGTGAGCTGACCGATCCACTCGTGGATCTGGTTGATGTTCCGCACCACCAGCAGCGCGATAACGCCCCCGGCGATCGAGCCCACCAGCCCGATCGCGAGTCCGTACGCCAGCCAGACGCCCGCGACCCCCCAAGAGCTCGCGCCGAGCGCGCGTAGCACGCCCACGTCCTTGGTCTTCTCGCTCACCATCGACCAGAAGATCGCCAGCACGAGGAACACCGCCGTCAGCGAGATGAACGAGAAGATGAACAGGACAAGGCCCGTCTCCTTGCGCACCGCGGCGATCAGCGTCGCGTTCTGCTCCTCCCACGTGCTCATCAGGATCTCGAGCGCCGGCGGCACGCGGCCCGCGTGGTCCTGAGCGAAGCCCGCGTACACGCGCTCGCACGCGGCCTTCACCTCACGCGCGTCCAGACCCGCCCGCCCGCGGACCAGCACCGTCGTCACCCGCGGGGGATCGACCACCAGGCCGGGCGGCGCGGCGAAGCCCTCCTCGGTCTCGGCGAACGGATCGGGCGCGGCGGCCTCATCCGCCAGACGCTGCGCCTCGTCCATGTTCAGCATCGACTGCAACGCGTCCAGCCGCACGAACACCGTGCGACGATCGATGTCGTAGATGTTCGAGCGGAACTCGTTGGCCACCGGCAGCACGCGAGAGACCACCTCCACGCCACGCCCCGAGTCCGACAGCGGCAGCACGTGCAGCGTCAGCTCGCCGTCCAGCGGGAGAAAGACCTTGTGGGCTGTCACCGAGCCGTCGGCCTCTGCCGAGTACGGCACGCCGGGCGTCAGCACGCCGTCGGCGTCGCGGATGTTGTATCCCGTCACCGCGGCGCCCAGCACCAACGCGGGCTTGAGTGTGCCTGTCTCGGGATCGGGCTTGGTCAACGCGGCGCCGTTGTTGAACAGCGCCGTGTAGAAGTCGTGGTTGCGCAAGCGACGGTCCGAGTTGTCGGTGTCCTTGGGCAGCGGCGTGTCGATGGGGCGCCAGTAGATGGAATCGGCGAACCCCGTGACCCGATCGAACGAGTCACCCTCGATGCCCTTGAGCAGCACGTCCTGGGCCTTGCCGTCGGGGAATGGGATCACGCCGAGCGTCTGGATCATCGGCGCCGCGGCCTCGATATCCGGGTCAGCCTCCAACCGATCGATCAGCTCGTCGTAGTGCGCAAAGCCCACGTTGGGCCAATGGATCGAGACGTCGCCGATGAGCGTCCGTCCCGAGTCCACCAGCGTCTTCAGAAAGCCGCCCATCACCGACCAGGTGATGAGCACCATCGCGGTGCACAACGCCACGGCGACCGCCGCGAGCAGGGGCATGACCTTCGTCGTCAGGTATCGGCGGGTGAGGAGGGCTTGGTACACGGCGTCCTGCGTGGAGGGATTTGCCTGGATGAGGGCCGGAGCGTGCGCTCGTTGCGTCACAGCGACTCTAGCATGGAGAGACTGGGCACTAGGGACTGGGCACTGGCCGTTCGGACGGAATCGAGTGCGTAGTCCCTGATGCCTGGTGCCTCGCACGCGATTGGTGTACCGCTTCGGATCGGTCCGGTCTCGCTCGAGACCAACCTCCTCCTTGCGCCCATCGCGGGGT
>JBCAXI010000011.1:0-19723 GCA_038534175.1 Planctomycetota bacterium
CCACGATCGCGGCGACATCCGTCGGCGCGGGCGTGGGCCCCGCGCTAGGGGACTCGATCGCAGAGGATGTCACGCTGGAAGCCTCGTCGGATGTGTGGACGATCGAATGGACCGCGATCGGCCCGGCGCGGCTGCCGATCCGCGTGGTGGACGAGCACGGGCTGAGCAACGACGAGGGCTCGGTGTACTCGTTGGAGGTGCGCGAGGACGCGGCGCCACGCGTCGCGCTGCTGGAGCCGGCGCGCGACGAGGCCGTGCTGCCCACCGCGATGATCGAGACGCGCGCGGAGATCTCCGACGATGTTGGGGCGGCGTGGCTCACGCTCGAGTGGCAGCGGGCCGACGCGCCGGGCGACTCGGAGGGCGCGCCCGCCGAGGTGGTCGGCGCGCCCAGGGAGATCGCACGCCATTCGGCCGAGGGCTTCGCACGCCGACTCGAGACCAGCGCGACGCTGGACCTCGCACCGCTCGGGCTCGAGCCGGGCGACGAGGTGTGGCTGACGGCAACGGGGCAGGACACGTTCGTGCTCGCGGGCGAGCCGCGCGGGCCGGTGCGCACGCCGCCGCGACGCCTGCGCATCATCGCCGAGAGCGATCTCGTGGAACAGATCCAGGCCGAGCTGTCGGGCCTGCGCGAGGCGGCGATCCGCCTCGACGAGCGTCAGGGCGAGCTGAAGCGAGAGCTGGGGCTTGTCGGCGTGACGAGCGAGGCGCAGCGCGGCCAGGTGGGTGTGGGCGAGCGACTCGGCGCCCTCGATGAGCAGCTCAACCGCTTGGGCGAGCGCGCCCAGCGCAACAGACTCGACGACGAGGCGCTCGACGATCTGATCGGTGAGTCGCGTGATCTGCTGAGCCGCGCGGCGTCGTCGTCCAGCGCCGCGGCCGAGGAACTTTCAGAGCTCGACGCACAGGAGGCCCCGCCCAGCCCGGGCGACCGGGCGTACGAGCCGGTCCAGGACGCGCAGGACACGGTGCGGCAGGAGCTCGAGCGGCTGATCGGGCTGCTGGATCGCGGCGAGGACGCGTGGGGTGTGCGGCGCGAGCTGGACCGCGTGATCGAGACGCAGCGCGGGCTCGAAGCCGAAACACAACGCCTGGGCGAGGAGCTGCTGGGCAAGACCGAGTCGGAGCTGACGCCGCAAGACCGCTCGCGGCTGGCCGAGCTGGCCGAGCGGCAAGAGGCCGCGGCCGAGCGCACCGACGAGGTGCTCGACCAGCTGGCCGAGCGTTCGCGGTCGATGCGCGAGAGCGACCCGATGCAGTCCGACGCGATGGCGCGGGCCGCGAATCAGGGTCGCCAGAGCCAGGCGTCGGAGCGGCAGCGCGAGGCGGCCGAGTCCGTCGAGCAGAACCAGACCAATCAGGCCCAGCAGCAACAGCAAGAGGCGATCGAGTCGCTCGAAGAGGTGCGCGAGGCGCTCGACGAGGCGGGGCGCAACCGCGACGAGACGCTGCGACGCGTGCTAGAGAGTGTGATTTCGTCGATCGATCGGCTGATCCGCACGCAGCAATCGGAGCTGGCGTCGCTCGGGGCGGCGCGCGAGACCGGCGTGTTCGACGGGCTGGACGCGTCGATGATCCGGCTGCGCGACAACACCCTGGGTGTCGCGGCCGATGCGCGGGCGCAGCTGCGCGAGCTGGACCGCGTGGCGGCGCTGATCGAGCAAGCCGCGGACGCGCAGGGCGAGGCGATCGTCGCGCTGCGGGCCGATCCGATCGATGCCGATGAGGCCGCGGACCGCGAGCGGCGCGCGATCGAGCGCCTTGAAGAGGCCAAGGCCGAGGCCGAGAGCATGCAGCGCGACGCCGAGGAGCGCGAGAACGACCGCAAGCGCGACGAGCTGCGGGAGGCGTACCGCGAGGCGCTCGAGCTGCAGGTGGCGCTGCGAGAAGAGAGCGTGGCGTTCGTGGGCGAGGACCTCACACGCCGCCAGCGTGTCGCGGTGCGACGCCTGGGTGAGCGGCAAGAGGCGATCCGCCTGCGGCTCGCCGAGCTGCGCGACGAAACCGACGAGCTGGCCGAGGCCAGCGTGTTCGACTTCGCGCACGATCGCCTCGACGCCAAGACGGGCGACGCGGCGACGGGCCTGAAATCCGGGCGGCCCAAGCGCAGCGTGCTGATGGCCCAGTCGACGGCGGTGCGCGTGCTGCAATCGCTGGTGCGCGCGCTTGAGGAGGACGAGCAGGACGAGGCGTTCCGCGAGTCGGAGGGCGGCGGCGGTGGCGGCGGCGGGCAGCAGGGCGAGCCGCAACCGCCCATCCCTCCCATCGCCGAGCTCAAGCTGCTTCGCGACCTCCAGCAGGAGGCGGCGGATCTGACTCGGGCCGCCGACGAGGCCCCGGGCGAGCTCGAGCGCGGCGAGCTGCGCGATCTGGGCGTGCTGCAACAGTCGCTGGCGGACCTGGGACGCGACCTGCTCGAGCGTGCGGCCGCCCAACAGCAGGGCGGCGGCGACATGCCCGCCCCGCCGAACTTGCTGGAACCTCGCCAGCCCGAGCCAGAGCAGCCCGAGCCCGAACCGCAAGAGGACGGGGGCGGTACAGAAGAACAGCAGGACGCTGAGGGGGACGACACGCCATGACGGCCAGAGCTTCACATCCCACCCTCACGCCACGCGCCCTCACGCGTTGGGCGTCGACGCTCATCGCTTGCGCCATCGCGACCACCGCGTGGGCCCAGCCGGAGCCCGACTCGCCCAAGCCACCCGCGCCCAAGGCCGAGCCCGCGGACACCAAGCCGCCTGAAACCGAGCCCCCGGAAGCAGAGCCCTCGGAGGCGACGCCGACGGAGGCCACGCCGGTCGCATCTCCGGAGGCGAGTGACGCGAAATCGGCCGAGACCAAGGCCGTGACCCAGCCAGAGTCGCCGACGGACGAGTTGCCCTCGTTGGACGAGCTGCTGGGGCTTGAGGAAGAGGACACGCCGCCAGCGACGGACGACGCGATGCCGATCGGCCCGCTCGATCCGGATGCGATGGAGCTAGATCGGCGGCTGTCGGGTGAGGAGATTCCCGATGAGATCGAGTCGGCGGTGGGCCTGATGGGGGACGTCGCATCGCGGCTTCAGACGTCGATGGACACGGGTCTCACGACGCAGCGGATCCAGGAGGACATCATCCGCAAGCTGGACCAGGTGATCGAGGCGGCGCAGGAGCAGCAGCAGCAATCGAGCTCATCGAGCTCGTCGGGTGATCCCTCGGGCGATCCGAACCAGCAGCCGCCCCAGCCGCAGCAGGGCCAACAGCAACAGCAGGCCGGCGAGGGCGACAACCAGAGCGAGTCGACGCCGCCCGGTCGCCAGGACGGCAACCTGAATCCGCAGCTCGCGCCCTCTCGTGCGGCGTGGGGCTCGCTGCCCGAGCGCACGCGCGACGCGCTCCTGCAGGGCTCGGGCGACCGGTTCAGCGCGATGTACGAGCGCCTCACGGAGGCGTACTACAAGCGCTTGGCCGAGGAGGCGCAGCGATGACCGCACGCCCCACCACCACCGTGCGCGGCGCGCTGGCGTTGGGCGTCGCGCTCGCGATGGTCCAGGCCCAGGCCCAGCCCGCGGGCGACGCGGGCGCACAGAACAACGCGTTGGCGAACGAGATCACCCCCGCGCTCGACGCCGCGGTCTCGCAGGGGCTGGTCGCGCTGGCGGAGATGCAGCACGATGACGGCTCGTTTGGCAGCGGGCGCTACGGCAAGAACGTCGCGATCACCAGCCTCGCCTGCCTGGCGTTCATGGCCGACGGGCATGTGCCCGGGCGCGGTCGGTACGGCGAGGCGATCGAGCGGGGCCTGCGGTTCATCCTCGACGCGTCGAGCGAGAACGGGCTGATCGCCGCCGAGGCGAGCAACGGGCCGATGTACGGGCATGGGTTCGCGACGCTCTTCCTGGGCGAGGTCTACGGCATGACCGCGGGCGGGGGCGACACGGACCTCTCGCGACGCACGCGCGAGGCGCTTGTGAAGGCGATCGAGCTGATCGAGCGCACGCAGAACCGCGAGGGCGGGTGGCGGTACAACCCCGTGCCATACGACGCGGACTCGAGCGTGACGATCTGCCAGATCATGGGCCTGCGAGCGGCGCGCAACGCGGGCATCGAGGTGAACAAGCAGACGATCGATCGCGCGGTCGCGTACGTGCGCGCCTGCCAGAACGCCGACGGCGGGTTCAAGTACCAGCTCGACACGGGCTCGAGCGCCTGGCCCCGCTCGGCGGCGGGCGTCGCGAGCCTGCAGTACGCGGGCATCTACGAGGACGAGGCGATCGATCGCGGGATCGGCTACCTGCTCGACACCGCCCTGCCCGGACGCGGGCGCCCCAGCCGGGCGCACTACTCATATGGGCAGTACTACGCGGTGCAGGCGATGTACCTGAACGGGGGCGAGGCGTGGGCGACGTGGTGGCCGGCGATCCGCGAGGAGCTCATCGACACCCAGACCGAGGCGGGGGTTTGGGAGGATCGCACCGTTGGCCCGGCCTACGGCACGGCGATGGCGCTCATTGTGCTTCAGATGCCCAAGCGCTATCTGCCGATCTTCCAGAAGTGATGCGGGCCCAAGGCGTTCCATCTCGTTTGACACTCGCGCGAGCCGCCGCGGCGCTTGTGGGCGCCGTGGTATCGCCGTGGGCGTTGGCCGCGGTGCAGGTCGAGGATGTCGCGCCCTCGCCCGAGGGCGTGCAGCGGTTGCTGGTCCATGACGACCTGCGCAGCGAGCCGGTCCGGCTGCTCGCGATCCGCGGCGGGGAGGGCGCCGAGGACGGCGATGTGCTCGTCTCGTTTATCAACGCCGATGGCATCCAGCGCACGCTGCCAGCGCGCGAGCTCGCGGCGATCACGCATCCCGACGGCGAGGCATGGTGGCCTCTGGCGATCGTTCGCCGCTCGACCCCCGGGCGACCCGCCGAGCCGCAGACGCTCGAGCTGACCAACGGCGAGCGCTACGTCGGGAAGCTCTCGCTGATCGAGAGCGATCCGGAACTCGTCACGCTGCAACTCGAGCGGCTCGGGCGGCTGTCGGTCGATCTCGAGCGGGTGTCGGGGATCACGCTGGGCATGGCACCAGGCGCCTCCAGCGTGCGCACCGAGACCGACGACGTGGTGGTCTACGCCAACGGCGACCGCGGCCTGGGCTTCGTGCTCTCGATCGGGGGCGAGGTCCGACTCGAGCTCCAAGACAGCATTCGGCGCACGCCGATCGAGTCGGTCCGAGAGGTGCGGCTGGCCAACCCGCCCGAGTCGCCCCGCGGCGTGCTGGTGTGGCTCGACGACGGCTCGGTGGTGCTGGCCTCGGGCTTCGGGGCGCCCGCGCCGGACCGCGTGTCGATCACGCCCGCGCGGGCGCCGACCGACGCGACGGCGATCGCCTCCGAGAGCGCGCCGGCGGACGATGAGTCGGGCTATCGACTGGACCAGATGGCGGCGGTGCTGTTCGCCGCCGAGACGTTCGCGCCGTTGTCATCGCTCGCGGTTGAGCCGGCTCGTGCGAGCGTGTCGGTGGATCCGAGCGGGCCGCTGATCGGGCCTTCGGCGTTGCTGTTCTCATCGCCGATCGAGCTGCCACGCCCGATGCGCACGCGCTGGGTGCTGCCCGAGGGCGCCGAGCGATTCGCGGCGCTGGCGTCGATGCCTCCGACCTCGATGCAATGGGGCGATCTCGAGCTGGTGATCGGCGTGGAGAGCGCCACGGGTGCCGAGCGCGAGCTCGATCGCGTGACACTGAACGTGGACCGCCCGAGCGCTGAGATCCGCGTGGCGCTGCCGCCTGACGCCGACGCGTTGATCGTGCACGTCGAGGCGGGCGCGTACGGGTCGGTGCAGGACCGCGTCCGGCTCGACCGCGCGTTTGTGACGATCGATGCCCGAGAGATCGACGGCTGATTCTGATTACCGCAGCTTGACCGAGACCAGCCCGATCACCAGGCACAGCACGCCGATGATCCAGAGGCGCACGACGACCTGCTCTTCCTTCCATTGGCGGAGGTGCAGCGCGTGGTGGAACGGCGCGATGGGAAAGACGCGCCGCCCGGTTCCGGTCGCGGCCCGTGTCGCCTTGAACACACCGACCTGGATCGCGACCGAGGCGATCTCGGCGAGCATCACGCCCGAGATGATGAGCACCACGATCTCCTGGCGCGTGATGACGGCGATGTAGCCGATGAGCCCGCCGAGGCTGAGCGAGCCCGTGTCGCCCATGAAGACCCGAGCGGGCGCGCAATTCCACCACAAGAAGCCCAGGCACGCGCCGGCCATCGCGCCCGCGACGACCGCGAGCTCGTCGGCGTGGACGATGTGAGGGACGAGCAGGTACTGCGCCGCGGCCTCGGACCCCGCGACCAGCGCGAGCACCACGAGCCCAACCGAGACGATCGCGCTGAGGCCGGTCGCGAGCCCGTCCATGCCGTCGGTGATGTTGGCGGCGTTGGACATGCCCGCGATCATCAACGCCGCGAAGAGCACGAAGACGCCCGCGGGCAGAAACCAGAGTCCCGGCGCCGGCTCATAGCCGGGCGTGACGTAGGTTTTCTGGAACGGCAGGTTGAGCACATGGGGAAGATCGTGGGTCGCGTCGGTGTTGCCGTGGCGGAAGGCGAAGTAGCCCACGAGCAGGCCGATGCCGAGTTGGAAGGCGAGCTTCTCCCATGAATAGAGGCCCTGGCGGCTGTTGGCCCCTCGCCGCGCCGCGGTGAGCTTGAGCCAGTCGTCGGCACCCCCGACGAGTGCCATCCAGAGCAGGACGATCAGGGCCATCTGCACGTAGAACTGCGTCAGGTCGGCGAGCAGGATGGTGGCGCCGCCGATCGTCAGCGCGATGAGCGCGCCGCCCATGGTGGGCGTGTCGGCCTTGGACATCTGGTGCTCGGCGATGGCCTCGGCGTCGCTGAGCCCCGCGTCGCCGATGCGCATGCGTTTGAGCTGGCGGATCGTCGCCGGCCCGCCCAGCACCACGCCGGCGAAGGCGAGCACGAGGGCCGCGAACACGCGGAACTGGATCTCGTCGAGCACGCGCAGGGGCGCGAACGCCCAGTAGGCGTAGACCGCGTCCTCGAATTGGCTGACCAGCCAGTAGAGCATTGTTCGTGGGGCGTCCCCGACCGCACATCCGCGCGCGGGGTCAGGATAGAGCCTTGGTCGCCGTCGTTTGGCAGGCGTGGAGCAGGCGCTCCAGCGCCATCGCCCGCGACCCTTTCAGCAGCACGACATCCCCCGGCTCGAAGCTCTCGGCGAGGCGTTGGAAGTCGGCCTCGCCGGGCCGCTCGATCGACTCGACGTGGGCGACCCCGCGGGCGCCCTCGGCGACCAGCCGCGAGGCGGCGCCCACCGCCACGAGCCGATGCACGCCGCCGGAGGCGACCTCGACGCCCAGGCGCCGGTGGTACGCCTCGGACTCATCGCCCAACTCGAGCATGTCGCCCAGCACGGCGATGCGTCGGCGAGCCGGGATCTCGATGAGCGTGCGGATGGCGGCCCGCATCGAATCGGGATTGGCGTTGTACGCGTCGTTGAGGATCGTGTAGCCGGCGATCTCCACCGGCTCGAGCCGCATCGGGGCCCGCTCGGCGCCCTCGAGCCCGGCGATCGCCGTCGCAAGGTCCACGCCGCAGGCTCGCGCGACGGCCAGCGCGACCGCGGCGTTGTGCGCGTTGTGCCGACCGACGAGCGGCAGGCTGACCGCTCGGACGTCTTCTCCCATCGCGATGCGGAATCGCAGCCCGCGCTCGGTGGGCTGCAGATCGATCGCGCGGACGTGCGCGCGCTCGCCCACGCCGACACGCACCAGTCGCTCGGGCGCGAGTGGCTCGAGAAAGGGCTCGATCGCGGGCGGGCCCTCGGGCGCGATGAGCGTGGCGCACTCGTCGGCGCGTCGGAGCAACGCGGTCTTCTCACGGGCGATGGCGGTGATCGGGTCGCCCTCGAACGCGCCGATGTGCGCTCGGCCCACGCTTGTGACCGCGGAGATGTCGGGCCGCACGAGCTCGGCGAGCTGGTCGATCTCGCCCGAGGCGTTCATGCCGATCTCGCACACCACCGCGCCGAGGTCGCGTCCGGCGTTGAGCAGCGTGATCGGCACGCCGAGCCGGTTGTTGAAGCTCTTGGGCGCGTGGCGAACGCGCATCGCCCCGCCGAGGGCCGCGGCGATGAGACGCACGGTCGTCGTCTTGCCGTTGGAGCCGGTGACCGCGATCACGCGCACGCCGGCGGCCCGCAGCGCCTCGCGCCACACGCGCGCCAACACGAGCATCGCCTCGGACACGTCATCGACGTGGAGCAGGGGAAGCCCGGGCGGCACATCGGTTGGTTGGCGGGCGATGAGCGCGGCCGAGGCGCCGGCGTCCGCCGCGGCGCGGAGGAAGTCGTGCCCATCGACGCGATCGCCCGGCAGCGCCGCGAAGAGCTGACCGGGGGTGAGCGCACGGGTGTCGATCGCGAGGCCGCGGGCCTCAGCGTCGCTCGGAGGCGGCGCGATCCACGCTCCCCCGATGACCCGAGCGAGATCATCCAGAGGCCAAGCGCACGGATCGAGCTCGCTCATCACGAGACGCTCCGGCGACGCGCGAGCGCCTCGCGCACCACGGCGCGGTCGTCGAACGGGCGATGCGTGAGGCGTCCGTCGGCGTCGGCGCCGATCTGCTCGCGCTCGTGCCCCTTGCCGGCGACGACGACCACGTCGCCCGGCTCGGCCGACTCGATCGCGTGGGCGATCGCGCGGTCGCGGTCCACGTGCACGACGCAGTCCGAGCGCTCGTGGAGCTCGAGGCCGGCGAGGATGTCGGCGACGATATCGCTGGGCGGTTCGAGCCGTGGGTTGTCGCTCGTGATAACAACACGACCGGCGACGTCCGCGGCGGCGCGGCCCATGCGCGGGCGTTTGGCCTTGTCGCGCTCGCCCCCGGCGCCGAACACCACCCACAGGCGCCCGTCCGACATCGTGTCGCGCACGGCCTCGAGCGTGCGGCGGAGCGCGTCGTCGGTGTGCGCGTAGTCCACGATCGCGCGGACGTCGTCCTTGCCCGGCGCGGAGACGAGCTCGAGCCGTCCGGCGGGCGCTCCCGCGGCTCCGAGGCCCGACTCGATCTGGTCTCGATCGGCGCCGAGCGCCCAGCAGGCCGCGGCGGCTTGCAGCAGGTTCATCGCGTTGTGGGCGCCGAGCAGGGGCGGGCTGACCATCGCCTCGCCCCACGGCCCGGCGAGCGCGACGCGCATGCCATCGACC
The DNA here is from genome assembly GCA_038534175.1 of Planctomycetota bacterium. Lineage (GTDB taxonomy): Bacteria > Planctomycetota > Phycisphaerae > Phycisphaerales > UBA1924 > JBCBZM01. The sequence goes on from JBCAXI010000011.1 coordinate 9,205, forward strand.
GACGACGACAGGATGCGCGCGGTGGCGTCGACGCGATCGCCGATGTCGCCCGCGGTGGAGCACCGCAGCACGCGGGCGTCGCAGCGCTCGAGCATGGTCGCGTGGTGCGGGTCGTCGGCGTTGACGATGGCGGCGCCGTCGGTGGGCAGCGCGTCGAAAAGCCTGGCCTTGGCGCGGGCGTAGGCCTCGAAGGAGCCGTGGTAGTCGGCGTGCTCGCCGGTGAGGTTGGTAAACACGCCCACGCGGAACCGGATGGCGGCGACGCGCGCTTGGTCGAGCGCGTGGCTGGAGACCTCCATCGCGGCGTGGGCGCATCCGGCGTCGGCCATGAGCCCGAGCGAGCGGCTGATCTCGATGGCGGGGGGCGTGGTCATCTCGGCTGGCGCGAGCTCGGCGCCGTCGTCCACCTCGATGGTGCCGATGAGGCCGCAGCGTCGTGCTTCGAGATCGTCGCGGTCGTGCGGGCCCGCGTGGTGCGGGGCGCGGTGGTTCATCGCGCGGTGGACGAGATGGGCGATGGTGGTCTTGCCGTTGGAGCCGGTGACGCCCATGACGCCGAGCTTGGACGATGGGTTGGCGTAGAAGCGTTCGGCGAGGTGGGCGGCGTGTGCGGCGGGGTCGCGCGTGAGCAGCACGGCCGCGCGCTCGGGCACGCCAGCGGGATCGAACGCGCCGTCGTCCTCGGCCAGCACCGCGGTCGCGCCGGCGCGCACCGCGTCGGCGACGTAGGCCCGCCCATCGCTGAGCAGCCCGCGACGCGCTAGGAACATCGACCCCGGCACAACCGTACGGCTGTCTTCGGTGAGGTCGCACACGCGCAGCGACGCGGCGTCGCCCCGCACCAGGCGGATGTCGAGCCGGTCGATGAGCTCGTCGAGCCGCATGGGTCCAGCGTACCCGGGGGGATCGCGCGATTCACCGCGATCGGCACATGGCCGCGGGTTTAGGGGAGGATCAGCATCGCGTCGCCGTAGCTGTAGAAGCGATAGTCCCGGTCGATGGCGTGGCGATAGAGCGCCTTGAGACGCGTGAGGCCGTTGGCGGCGTCGGTCTCGAGGTCGGTGTCGTGCAATAGGGCTCCCACCATCGCCAGCAGCGTGGATCGCGGCAGGTGGAAGTTTGTCAGGAGCCCCTCGACCCAATGCCACTCATATCCGGGGGTGATCAGCAATGCAGTGTCGAGGTGCGCGGGAGGCGAGCCGGCAGAGGCCATTGCGGCGGCGTAGGACTCGAGCGTGCGCGCGGTGGTCGTGCCCACGGCGATCACGCGCCGGGCGGGATCGGCGCGGACAGCGCGCACGGCCTCGATCGACGCCGACGACATCGCGCACCACTCGGCGTGCATTGGATGGTCCTCGACCCGCTCGGTCTCGATCGGCTTGAACGTGCCCGCGCCGACGTGCAGCGTGACGTCGGCCCGCTCGACACCCATCGCGGCGAGGCGCGCGAGCAGGTCGGGCGTGAAGTGGAGCCCGGCGGTGGGCGCCGCCACGCTGGCGGCCTCGGCCTCGGCGTACACCGTTTGGTAGCGCTCGACGTCCACCTGGGCGTCCTCGTGCTCGCCCGCGCTCTTGCGGGCCGATCGGATGTACGGGGGCAGTGGCGTGCGCCCGACGTGATTCAGCACATCTGGCGCCGAGCCGGCGGGCTCGACCCGCACGCGCCACGCCCCCGCTTCCGCGTCGGCGCGCTCGATCAGCGTCATGGTCACTTCGGAGGGCGCGCCCTGGCGATCGGCGAGCCGGACCACGGCGCCGGGCTTGAAGCGGCGAGACTTGACGAGGCACCGCCACACGCCGGGCTCGGGGTCGTCGTGCAGGTAGAGGCCCTGCACGCCGCCACCGGTGTCCTCGCGGGCGCCGACAAATCGCGCGGGGAGCACCCGGGTCGTGTTGAACACGAGCAGGTCGCCCGGGCGGAGCAGATCTGGCAGCTCGCGGACGACGTGGTCGCACGGATGGGGCTGCGCGCGGGCGATCTCGCGATCCACGACGAGCAGGCGAGCGGCGTCGCGCGGCTCGATGGCGTGCGTCGCGATGCGATCGTCGGGCAGGTCAAAGTCGAGGTCGTCGGTTCGCAGCACGTGGCGTGTGGTCTACGCCGAGCGTGGCGTGGGAGCAACACCGCCCCCGCGGGGCGCCGCCCGAGATGGGCGGGTGCCACCGATGATGCGGTCGAGACGCGTTGTTGGCACCGTGTTTATCGGACGGCAACTGAGGCGGTCGGTTCGGCACGGCGTTCGACTTCACACGGGTGTGTCGATCGCCGCCGCCCATGACCTGCTGCCCCTTCCGCCGGCTCATCGTCGTTTCGCGAGCTTCGCCGAGTCGCTCCGGGCCGAGCGTCTGGCGGAGCGCGAGGTGGACGCGCGGGCCCAGCTCGACGCCGAGCGTCGGCGGGTGGGCGAGGTGGTCAGCGATTTGATCTCTGAACCGGCGACGCGGGGCCGGACGACTGAAGCGGGTGTGGGCGCGGGTGTGGGAATAGTGGACGCGACGATCGGCGAGGCGCCGCCGGCGCGTGACGACGGTCGCGATGGACCGGCGCCGGACGCGGCGCGGGGCTACGAGATGACGATCCAGGGTGTGCGTCCGACGCCGGCGGGCGCGCTCGGGTTGCGGCTCGACCAGATCGGCTGAGCGATTCGGCGAGGGATTAGGGGTACGCGCGAACGAGTCGCGCGGACGGGTAGGCGCGCTCGACGATCTGTCGCCAGCGCCATCCGTCGCGCGCGAGACCCTCGGCGCCGTACTGGCACAGCCCGACGCCGTGACCGAATCCGCGGCCTCGGATGAGCACCGACTTGTCGAGGAACTGGAAGTTGAGATCGTTGCTCTGGACGCGGTCCTTGCGTCCGGGCGGGCTGAGTCGTCCCTTCGAGAAATTGCACGCGACGCGGAGATCGTCGGCGAGCATGTCGGCGTGCTTTCCGGCCTCGTCGGAGATGCGGTAGTGATCCGGGCGTCCCATGGCGTTGGTCTGGATGGGCTCGATGGACACGAGCGTGCCGAGCTTGGCGACGGGATGGGCCGCGTTGGTTCCCCAGGCGCGAAGGCGCTCGGCGAACCGCGATGTGGGCCGCTCGACCTGCCAGCGGTGCAGCGGCGCGGTGTTGGGCGGCGTGCTGCAGGGGCAGTCGCCCGGAGCCCAGCCGCCGTCTTCCTCGGCGATGGGCTGGAGGGGCTGGGCGCGATTGAACGCGAGCCGGCCGGCACTTGGCCAGATCTCGGCGGCCGAGGCGGCGCGCCCGCCGCAGGTGCTCGAGTAGTACGCGCGGAGCATCTCGCCGTCGGAGGTCTCGAGCACGAGGCCTCGCGTGGCCTCGGCGGCCTCGAGCGCGCGGCGCGGCACGTCGGTTCCGGCGTAGGCCTGGTCGACCTGCGAGGCCTCGAGGTCGAAGCTCAGGCCGCGCTGGCGGGACTGCTCCATCTCGTGCAGCGCGTAGCTGCGGGCGGCAACCGCTTGGGCGCGGTACGCGTCGTCGGACCAGCTCGCGAAGAGCTCGCCGTGCAGCACACCGGGCAGATATTGCTCGATGGGCATCTCGGCGACGACCTCGAAGTAGCCGGGGTCGTCGCCGCGGCCGGCGTGGGGGCGGATGACCACCGAGCCCTCGACGCGTCGCTGCGCCAGACGCATCCAGTTCCGACGCCCGGCGGGGGTGATGCGGACGGCCTCGCCTGGGCGGAACGTGACCGGGGCGCCATCGTCGGGCGAGAACTTGAGCGCACCGCTGGCGAGCTCGAGTCGGAAAAGCTTGATCGCGGGGATGCGTTGGGCCTCGGCGCCGCCGACCACATCGGCGACCGCCGCGTCCACCCCGCTGCTCTCGATGGTGATTCGCTGGCGGAATCGCCCGAGTCGCACGCGGATGCTTGGGGGCGCGTCGTACCGGTAGCCGGGCTCGGGGAGGATCTCGACGAGCCCGCGGGGTCGGTCGGCGGCCTCGCGGGCGAGGCGATCGGCGCGCCGATCGACTGTGCCGAAGGCGGCGGCGGCGATCATCATCGAGGCGAGGCACGCGGCGACCCACGCCTCAGCGACGCCGCGGCGAGCGACGATTTGGCGGAGCACGCCCGGGCGCCGCGGACGATCCGTCGGGACGTCCGATTGGGAATCGACGGGCGAGTCTGGCTGTGGGGTCGCCGGTTGAGTCAACGGGTCTCCTTTGAAGGCCGCGGAGCGCGACCTCCGTCGGAACGCGGGAGTTCGTACAGTATCGGCTCGCATGGTCTCGTTGGTTTGCAAAGCACGGAGCACGCTGGCTCGCGGCGTTTGGATCGTCGGCCTCTCGCTGGTGTCGGGCGCGATGGTCGCGTGCGGCGGGACGCAGCTGAGCCAGGCGCCGCACGAGGGGCCGCCGGTGCGCGTCGAGGCAACGGGCGATGTGTGGACGCTGGTTGCCGAGGTGCCCGAGTCGGGGTGGCAGTGGTCCATCGAGCAGACACGGCCTGTGTTCGATCGCGACCTGCTGTACGTGGCGGCGCGGCGCCCGAACCCGCTGTTTCGATACGCCCAGAACCCGGTGACGCAGCGATTGCGGACGCCGATTCCGTCGTTCCGTCCTATCGAGGTCTGGGTCGCGGTGATCGGGTTCGACGCGGACATGGACGACGCGGTGTACGCCCGAGCGCTGTTCAGCCCGCCGGCAACGACCGAGACGGACGCCCAGGCCGACCCGGACGCGACGAGATGAACGGGCGCGACACGCGCGCGCTGCTCCGGCTGATCCGCACGCGGGGCGTCGGGCCGACACTCGGGCGCAGGCTCATCGAGCACTTCGGCGACGCGGATCGAGCGCTCGAGGCCTCGCCGGCGGCGTTGACGCGCATCCGCGGCATCGGCCAAGCGAAGGCCGAGCGCATGGCCGCCGCGATGCGCGAGAGCGCCGACAGCGTGGATCAGGAGCTCGAGCGAGCCGCGGCGATGGGCGTTCGGTATGTCTCGCTGGGCGACGACGCGTATCCGGACGCGCTCCGCGAGGTTCCGCAGGCGCCAATGCTGCTGGGCGTGCGCGGGGAACTCCGCGGCGCGGGGGACGACCGATTCGCGGTCGCGATCGTCGGCTCTCGGGCGTGCACTGCCTACGGCGTGGAGCAAGCCGAGCGATTCGCCGGCGTGCTCGCCTCGGGAGGAGTGACCATCGTCTCGGGCGGGGCCCGCGGGATTGACTCGGCGGCGCACCGCGGCGCGATGCGCGCCGGTGGGCGGACGATCGCGGTGCTCGGCTCGGGGCTCGCCAAGCCGTACCCACCCGAGAACGCCGGACTGTTCAACGAGATCGTTGGCTCGGGCGCGGTGGTGTCGGAGTTGCCGTTGGACACGCCGCCGGCGGCGGAGAACTTTCCGGCGCGCAATCGGATCATCTCCGGGCTCTCGCTCGGGGTGCTGGTGATCGAGGCGGCGCAGCGTTCGGGCGCGCTCATCACCACGCGAGTCGCGGTTGAGGACCAGGGGCGTGAGGTGTTCGCGCTGCCGGGGCGGGTCGACTCGCCGGCGAGCGCGGGCGTGCTCGACCTGCTCAAGCAGGGCGGGGCGCATCTCGTGACCGAGCCGGGGGACATACTTCGTCTTCTTGAGTCGTCCGCGAGGCACCTGCACGCGGGCACGCTGGCGGCGCGATCGATGCCGCCCGCACTGTTCGATGCCAAGGCCGCGCCCTCGGCGGCACCCGGGACAGCCTCGGACCCGGAGCACGACAAGATTCTGGCCTCGCTGGCCGAGCCGATGACGCCCGACGAGTTGGCGTCGCGCGCCTCGATGGAGCCCGGTCGGCTACGCGCGGCGTTGACGCTGCTCGAGGTGCAGGGCTTGGTACGGCGTGTGGGGCTGCAGATCGAGCGCTGCCGCTGAACGGTTGACCCGCCCGTCCAACACACCACCTGATCGAGTGATTCATGCCACGGATCTGTGGCCGTCTCTCCTTGCGGTCCACGATGGAATGTCAGAAGAAATGTAAGAAGGACGATGATTGGCTATTGTATCCCAAACAAAATTGTTCTAGAGTGGCGGGGGAAGCGAGAAGTTTCCGATAGATCCTGAACATCGAGCCGATCGCAACAAGGTCCGGATAGGCCGAGTTGAGCGACCGGTGAGCCGCGATGGGCGGTGATGGATCGGTGTTCGGGGGGGATATAGATGGGTGTCCGCGGAGCGGGCGCCCGAACCGCTCGATGGGGCCATCGGCAGGGCGTGGAGCGTCCGAGATGGGTCGGAGCGACACATGAGCTCGATAGCTCGCGAACTTGTGAGACTCGGTCCGGGCGGATCGTTCGTGACGCGGTATCGCACAACGAACGACTCGGCACGCCTTCAGGCCGAGCCCGGTTATCTCGAATCGGGGTATCTCGAATCGGGGTGTCTCGACACGAATCCGGCTGGGGCGGAAGGTCCCGAGCCAGCGGGGAGGATTGCGGGGCTCGCTCGACGGGCCGCGATCGAGACGGGGCGGCTGACCGCGGCGACGCGCTCGCTGACCCGACAGATGGAGGCGCTGCGGCACGCGGCGCTCGATCAGCTGGCGCGGCTCGCGCCCGAGCCGATCGGATCGGGCGTGCCGGGGGGCGTCGCGATGCAGGTGGCGGGCTCGGGCGTGGCCCGGGCAGAAGAACGATCAAACCAACGGGCAACGGGGTGGAGCACCTCATGGCGCCCGGAGCGAACGGGCCCGGCGTACGCCGAGGCCGAGGAAGCAACCCATGAATCTGACACCGAAACAGCTCAGGATCTTGCAGCTCATTCGCGACTGGCGCGTGCGCCGGGGCTTTTCCCCGACGATGCAGGAACTCGCCGACGAGATCGGCGTCAGCAAGGTCACCGTGTTCGAGCACGTGGAGGCGCTCATCAAAAAGGGCGCACTCGTGCGGGAGCCGAACAAGGCTCGCTCTTTGTCGATCGCTGAGGGCATCGCGGTTCCCGATGAGTCGCGCCCGATGCGGTTCCCGCTGGTGGGGCGGATCGCCGCGGGCTATCCGATCGAGAAGGTCGAGGACCGCGAGGAGATCGACCTCACCGAGCTGCTCGGGGAAGACCGGGCGACGGGCGACTCCACGTTTGCCCTGCAGGTCGAGGGCGAGTCGATGCGAGACGAGGGCATTCTCGATGGCGACTTCGTGATCGTGGAGCGCACTCAGGTGGCGCGCAACGGCGACCGCGTGGTGGCGCTGCTGCCCGATGGCTCCACCACGCTCAAGACGTTCTTTAAAGAGGACGATCACATCCGTCTTCAGCCGGCGAATCCCGAGTTCGAGCCGATCCGCGTGAAGTTCTGTCAGGTGCAGGGCATCGTGAAGGGTGTGGTCCGCCGATACTGACAGGCCCCGATCGAATCGCCCGCTGTTCGTTTCGGGTTATAGAACTAGTCCCCGGACTCTCTGGATTTGCTGTGGATATCGCGATATTCGCGATTGATGCAGGCTGCGGAGCGGGCGGATGCGGTAAACTCGTTGCTCGCGCCGAGAAGGAAATCGGCCGACGCACAGGCATGGAAGCAACGCAGATTCGTCTCGTGGCCACCTCTGACCGTCCCAGTACGCTGGAGGAGAGAGCGGTTAGAACCGCTTGTGCGTCGGCCGATCCTCGGCCGTCTTAAACCCCCCAATCGAACGAATGATCGGAAGATCGCCCGGCGTGGTGAGCTTGAGGTTGCGCGCATCACCCGCGACCATTACCACCGTCTCGCCGAGCCGCTCGATCAGCTGCGCGTCGTCGGTGCTCGACAGATCGGGCTGGGCGTATGCGCGGCGGAGCAGCCCGATCTCGAACACCTGCGGCGTCTGCACGGCGAATAGCTCGGTGCGGTCGACCGTCTCGGCGACCGACCGTGGCGCCGGTCCTGAAGATGCTCCGAGGATGTCGGCAAGTGGATCCGCGGCTTTGGCCTCGACGTCGCCGCCGGCGCGCTTGAGCGTGTCGGCGACGGGCTGCGCGGGGATCACCGCGTCGTGGCGCTCGGCTGCGGTGAAGACGCGCTCAATGAGCTCGGGCGGCGCGATGGGACGAGCCGCGTCATGGATCGCAACGTGCGTGGTTTCATCGGGCACATGCCGGAGCGCGGCGGCGACGGTCTCGTAGCGGTGGGTTTCTCCGCCGCGAACGAGCTCGACGCCGAGCAGGCCGAGGCGATCGGCGTGACGCAGCTTGAACTCGGCGAGGGCGTCATCGGCGAAGGGGCCGGCGACGATGATCTTGCCAACGCGGTGGTCCTTGGCAAAGAGCTCGACCGCGCGTTGGAGCACGGGGCGGCCGCCGAGGTCTTCGTCGAGCTTGGAGGGGCCGAACTCGTCTTCGGCGCGATAGCGGCGCCCAGCGCCGGCGGCGGGGAGGAGGACGGTGATGTGCATGGGTGGAGCCTAAGCGACTGAATGAGCGCAGGAAAAGAGCCCGCGTTGAGCACGGGCTCTTGACGGAACGCTGCTTGGAAACCCCTCACCCCGGCCCTTTCCCCCGAGGGGAGAGGGAGCAAGAAGGGGCGCGGTTGCGTTCTGGTCGAGCGGGGGGCGTTAGCCGTTCTTGGCGGCCATGAGGTCGCGGATCTCGGCGAGGAGCTTCTCCTCGTTGGAGGGCTCGGGCGGGGCCTCTTCCTTCTTTTCTTCTTCTTCCTTCATTGCGGCGGTGGCCTTGTTGATGACCTTGATGAGGATGAAGACGGCGAAGGCGACGATCAGGAAGTTGATGATGTTGTCGATGAAGACGCCGTACTCGAGGAAGACGGGCTCGACCGCCTCGACCGCCGCGACGCCATCGCTGGCCTCGACGCCCTCGACGCCTTCCTTGAGCTGCAGCTTTTGATCGCTGAAGCTGACGCCGCCGAGGAGGAGGCCGATGGGAGGCATCATGACGCCGGAGACAAGGGAGCTGACGATCTTGCCGAAAGCGGCGCCGATGATGATGCCGACGGCCATGTCGACGACGTTGCCGCGCATGGCGAACTCTTTGAATTCTTTGATCATGCCCATTGGGGTTGTCCTTCCTCGGGTGCATTGGCGCGGCCCCCGGCGCGCGACAAGCAGGAGTTTACCGCCGCAAGACGGGGCTGGTCGTTGTCACCAGATGGCGTAGACTCGCGCTGGTTCGAGAGAACCCCGGGCCAACCCTGGGTTTGTCACACGAAAGGGACGCCGCATGCGGCAGGATGAGACGACCGCCGAGGCGGCGGACACAAGTGAATCCGCGGCCGACGCGGGCGCCGAGACAGGCAACGCGGTCGCGGACAACGCGATGCAGACCTTCCGAGATCTGACGGACGGCGACGTGACCAGCACCGATCTGCTGGCGCTGTGGACGCATGTGGGCTGGCCCATCACCAAGGTGATCCTGCTCATCATCGCGGTGCTGATCGTGTCGGGCTGGGTGCGTCGTTTGGTGATGGGCGCGTGCAAGAAGGCCGACGTCGAGATCACGCTGTCGCGGTTCCTTGGGAACGTCTCGAAGTGGCTGGTGATGCTGCTCGGCGCGATCACGATTTTGCAGACCTTCGGGATCGAGGCGACGAGCTTCGCGGCGGTGCTGGCGTCGGTGGGCTTCGCGATCGGCTTGGCGTTGTCGGGCCTTCTCGGCGGCGTGGCGGCGGGCGTGATGTTGTTGATCTTCCGTCCGTTCAAGGTCGGCGACTTTGTGCGCGCAGCTGGCGAATCGGGCACCGTGCAGGAGATTGGTTTGTTCACAACGCGCCTGACGACGCCGGACAATCGCATGATCATCGTGCCAAACGGTGAGATCTTTGGCGGCAACATCGAGAACGTGACGGCCATGCCGAAGCGCCGCGTAGATGTGGCCGTGGGCACGGACTACTCCGCCGATCTCGATAAGACGCGCGAGGTTCTGATGAGCGCGGCGACGGCGATCGAGGGCGTGGACGCCGATCCGGAGCCTGTGGTGTATCTCAATGAGCTTGGCGGATCGTCGATCGATTGGGCGGTGCGCGTGTGGTCGGACACGAGCGACTACTGGGCGGTGCGCGAGCGGCTGACGCGTGAGATCAAGGTCCGGCTCGACGAGGCGGGCATCGGGATCCCGTTCCCGCAGATGGACGTGCACGTGGATGGCAAGCTGGGGAATGGCCCGGGGTGAACATCATCCTGGCACAGGCTCGTGGCGCGCCAATCTAGATATGAGGGTTGTATAGACACAGCGCGTGGCGTTAGGGTGTCGCGTTCGAGTTCTAGAACCATCGATTGAGGGGAAAAAGATGCGGATCAAGGTGTGTGTGGCCGTGACGGCGGGCCTGGCGTGTGCGGGCGCGGCGTGGGGTGGCGGGACGATCTCGGACGGCGACGCGCAGCTCGATCTATTGTTCAATCCCGTCTTCTCGACGGCGTTTGGCGATGCGAACCTGACGGCGGACATGCCCGCGTTTGACCAGCTCAGCAAGTACACCTGGTACTACCGCACACCCAACAACAACATGAATCGCATCTTCTCTGACCTCGACACGCCCATGGAGAGCTACGTGGGTGATACGGCGATGATCCGCTACTCCGAGGCCGGGCCGGGGCCGGTTGGGTTCGAGCGTTTTGAT
>JBCAXI010000012.1:0-19466 GCA_038534175.1 Planctomycetota bacterium
GACGCCGTGCAATGGGGAATCATGCGTCGAGTCTACTGAAGCCCGGGCCGGATTCTCACGCGAATCGCGTCGCTCCCTCAGCGGCGCATGGGAATGTCGGTCCCCTGCGCGTCGGCACACTCGTGGGCCTCGTCGTACCCCGCGTCGGCGTGCCGAAACACGCCCATCGCGGGGTCGTTGGTCAGTACGCGGTCGATGCGGGCGCGGGCCGCGGGCGTGCCATCGGCGACGACAACCTGTCCCGCGTGCTGACTGAACCCGATGCCGACGCCGCCACCGTGGTGGAATGAAACCCAAGAGGCGCCCGAGGCGGTGTTCACCAACGCGTTGAGGATCGCCCAGTCCGAGATCGCGTCAGAGCCGTCCTTCATCGCCTCGGTCTCTCGGTTGGGCGAGGCAACGGATCCACAATCCAGGTGGTCGCGGCCGATCACGATCGGCGCCGATACCTCACCTTTCTCGACGAGATCGTTGAACAGCACGCCAGCCCTGTCGCGTTCGCCCAAGCCCAGCCAGCAGATGCGCGCGGGCAGGCCTTGCCAGCCGAATCGTGGCTCGCAGGCGTCGAAGTCGCCCGCGAGGAGCGCGTCGACATTCGTGTGGCAGCCGCGCAGCCAGGTGCTCAGGCCCTCATCGTTCGGAAACAGCTCGAGCAGCGCCTTGTCGGTGCGGTAGATGTCCCGCGGGTCGCCGGAGAGCGCCACCCAGCGGAACGGCCCCCGCCCGCGACAGAACTGCGGGCGGATGTACGCCGGTACAAAGCCGGGGAAGCTGAACGCCCGATCGAAGCCCTCGTCGAGCGCGCGCTGCCGGATGTTGTTGCCGTAGTCGAACGTCTCCGCGCCGCGGTCTTGCAACTCGACCATCGCGCGCACGTGGCGTTCCATCGAGGCGAGCGATCGCTCCTGATAGTGGTCCGGGTCGACTCGGCGTAGCACCCGCGCCTCCTCGGCGCAGCACTCCACCGGCACATACCCCTCGAGCGGGTCGTGCGCACTGGTCTGGTCGGTGAGGACGTCGGGCGTGAGTTCGCGCTCGATGAGCCGTTCGAGCAGTTCCACCGCGTTGCAATGCACGCCGACCGAGACCGCCTCGGATCGACTCGCGAGCACCAGCGATCGATCGATCGCGGCGTCCAGATCGGTTTCGATCTCATCGAGATACCGATCGGCCTGGCGTCGCGCGAGGCGGGCGTGGTCCACGTCGGCGATGAGGCACGTGCCGCCCGCGAGCGTGATCGCGAGCGGCTGGGCACCGCCCATGCCCCCGCAGCCGCCCGTCACGCAGAGTCGCCCGGCGAGGTCGCCCCCGAACACGCGGCGCCCACACTCGGCGAACGTCTCGTAGGTGCCCTGCAAGATGCCTTGCGTGCCGATGTAGATCCAAGAGCCGGCGGTCATCTGCCCGTACATGATGAGCCCGCGGCGGGCCAGGTCGTCGAAGTGCTCCTGCGTCGCCCAATGCGGCACCAGATTGGAGTTCGCGATCAGGACTCGGGGCGCGTCCGCGTGCGTTCGCACGACGCCCACCGGCTTGCCCGATTGGACCAGCAGCGTCTCGTCGGGCTCGATGCGCTGGAGCGTCTCGACGATCGCATCGAACGCCTCCCAACTGCGTGCCGCCTGGCCGCGACCGCCGTACACCACCAGACGCTCGGGTTCCTCGGCGACCTCTGGATCGAGGTTGTTCATGAGCATGCGCATGGCGGCCTCGGCCTGCCACGACTTGCACGAGCGCTCGGCACCGCGCGGCGCGCGGATCACTCGAGACTTGGACGCGTGGCGCCGGCTTGATCGCTTCGACACGTTTTTCTTTCGAGTTGCGATTCTCGGCATGGCGCCTCCTTGGGTCCGATCGATCCCTCGGCGTCACAGATAACGAGCGTTTCTGAAGCTTGCAAGCTAGCCCGGCGTCGGAGATCGCACAAGCAAGAACCCTCACAACGCGAAGCTGGCGCCTCCGAGAATCCGTGCCGAGGCTCAGCCGCCTTTGGTTGGCATCGAGAATTGGCCCGTGTGGATCGCTCGGGCGAGGCGTTCGATATCGTCAGAGAGCGAGCGATCGTCGGTCACGCTCGCGGAGCACTCCCGCACGCCCTGGAACGCCCGCTCAACACCCGGACCCGATCGAAGCGGGCGATGGTGCTCAAGGCCCTGGGCGGCGCACAACAGCTCGATCGCGATGACACGTTGGGCCAGCTCGATCCCGCGTCGGGCCTTGGCCGCGGAGCGCGGGCCAAACGAGTTGTAGTCCTCGACGCCCGCGCACGTCGGCAGGTTGATCACACTGGCGGGCGACGCGAGCTGGACGATCTCATTGCAGCACGCCGCGGCGGTGTACTGGGCGATCATCAAGCCGCTCTGCACGCCCGGCTTTGGCGTGAGGTAGGGGTTGAGCCGCGATTCGGGCTCGCGGGCGGCGAGCAGCAAATAGGCCCGACGCTCGGACATGCCGGCGATGTGCGCGATGGCCACGGCCAACGCGTCGAGCGGCAGCGCGATCGGCATGCCATGGAAGTTGCCGGCGGAGACCAGCACGGCATCGTCGGTCGCGTCGGCGAAGACCAGTGGATTATCCGTCACCGCCGACAGCTCGCGACGTACGGCGCCGCGCACCGTCGTCGCGAGATCGTGCGCAGCGCCGAGGACATACGGCACACACCTCAGGGAGTAGGGGTCCTGCACGCGGGGATCATCTGCTTTGTGCGACGTCATGATCTCAGAGCCATGCAGCATTCGACGCATCTCGCTCGCCACATGGCGGCCCCCGGTATGACCGCGGATGTCGTGCGCGCGAGAATCGAGAGGACCGTCGGTGCCGCGGTAGGCGTCGAGCGACATCGCCGCCGCGGCGATCGCGGCGTGGAACAGGCGATCAAAGTCCTGGCACAGCAGAGCGCCCTCGGCGGCCATGACGTGCGTGCCGTTGATCAGCGCGAGGCCCTCTTTGGCTTGGAGTGTCACCGGCTCGGCGCCGACCGCTCGGATAGCCTCGGCGGCTGGCACGCGGGCGCCGTCACGCCAGATCTCGCCCTCACCGATGAGAGTGCAAGCGATATGCGCCAGCGGCGCCAGATCTCCCGAGGCACCAACGGAGCCGATCGACGGCACGACGGGCGTCAGTCCGGCGTTGAGCATCGCAACGATGAGCTCACAAAGCTCCAGGCGAACGCCCGAGTGCCCTCGCGAGAGCGAGGCCACGAGAAGCAGCATCGTGGCGCGCACATGCTCGACCCTGAGCGGCTCACCGACGCCGGCAGCGTGCGAGCGGACGAGGTTGCGTTGCAGCTTCCGCAGTTCATTGTCCGGGACGCGTTTCTTGGCGAGCGAGCCGAACCCGGTGTTCACGCCGTAGTGCGGGTCGGGATCGTGGAGGCGAGCCTCCAGAGCCCGGCGGGCCGCGGCGACGGCATCTCGCGAGCGAGGGCTGAGCACGATGCGGCGATGGTCTCGCGCGACGTGTTCGACCTCGGCCGGCACGAGCGGCAGGCCATTCAGCGTGAGTGGGGGGGATAGGGCGGCGTCGTTGGACATCGCCATGACGATACCAGCGCCACGCCAGCGCTTGCATCACGCCTCGGGCAAGCGTGATGGCCGATGCGGCACACGAGCGAGGGCCGCATCGCAACGTGCGACACTGCCCGGGGATCATTGTGAGTGGATCGAAGGCTCAGGTCAGGCGGCGCACCGATCTGCAATCAGCCGAGTGGCGGACGAACGTCGGCGCTTAGCCAGCGAACAGCTCGTTCAGTCGTTCGAACGGCTCGGCGGAGGCGAGGCTCGAGAGGCTGTCGTCCTCGGCAATCTCCGTCGCCGCGAACCGGAACGCGCCCCAGGCGACGCGCGCCAGCGCCGAGCCGGTTGAGATGCGACGCACGCCGAGATCACCCAGCGACTTGAGCGACATCCAGCTTGGATCGACGGCGAGCACGTTTATGGGTAGGGGGGCGACGTGCTCGACCAGGGTCTTGACGTCTTCGGGGGTAGAGACGCCAGGTGCGAAGAGGCAATCGGCGCCCGCCTCGGCGAACCGAGCGAGGCGGTCCATTGCGGTTTTCATTGGATTCGGATCACCGACGAGAAAGCACTCGGTGCGAGCCGTTAACACGGCGTTCGAGCCCGCCGCGTCGATCGCGGCACGCGCGGCACGCACCCGATCCGCGGCTTCGGTTATGTCAAACAGGAAGCCGTTTGGATCGGTCGCCTGGTCTTCGATGGAAAGCCCCGCGGCACCGACCTCAACGCAACGCCGAACGTTCTCTGCGAGTTGATCGAAGCCGGCGGCGTATCCAGCTTGGAAATCCGCGTTGACGGGCAGTTCCGTGGCGCCCGCGATCTCGCGGACGTTGTGGAGCGTCTCGCCCACGGTCAGTGCGGTGGGTGTCTCGGGACGCCCGAGCATGAAGCAGACCGCCGCGCTGCTCGTCGCCAGCGCCTTGAAGCCGAGCGAGGCCAGCACCTTGGCACTCCCGCGGTCCCATGGGTTAGGGAGCACGAAGCAGCCCGACTCGTGGAGGCGGCGGAACTCGGCGACGGGCTCTGGAGTCATCGTGAGTGGCTCCGGATCTAAAAGGTCCGATAATACATGTTACGTAAAACACAAGCTCGCAACGGCCTCTCAATGGTGCATCACGAGGTCAGGCCAGAGCATCGAGACACGCTGTCACGGCGTTGTCGATGGGTGTCCACTCGCCCTTGCCTTCGTCGCCACGGCGTTTGAACTCGACCGAGCGTTCGGCGAGCGCCTTGTCGCCGATGGTGATCCGGACAGGGACGCCGATCAGGTCGGCGTCCTTGAACTTCACGCCGGGGCGTTCCTTGCGGTCGTCGATGAGCACATCGGCGCCGGCGTCGGCGAGTTCTTGCGCGAGCTTGTCGGCGAGGGCCCGGTGGTCGTCCTTCTTAATGTCCATGAGAACGATCTCGACGTGGTAGGGCGCGATGGCGGGCGGGAAGACGATGCCGTTGTCGTCGTGGGACATCTCGACACAAGAGGCGAGCGTTCTCGACACGCCGATGCCGTAGCAGCCCATGATGACAGTCTGCTTCTTCTGATTCTCGTCGAGGACGACGAAGTCGAAACACTCGGCGTACTTGGTTCCGAGCTTGAAGATGTGCCCAACCTCGATGCCGCGCTGGGCGCGGAGGGTGGAGTTTGGGTCACGCGGCGATGGGTCCCCCGCCATCGCGTTTCGGATGTCGGCGATCTTGGACTTGGCGAGGTGATCGGCCATGTCGCGGGACCAGTTGAAATGCTTGACATGGTGGTCGTACTCGTCGGCGCCGGTGGCCCAGGCGGTCCCGCCCTGGGCGGCGTCGGGATCAACGATCAACACTGCTTTACATAACCCTGCGGCCTTGGGGCTGACGTATCCGATCTTGAAGCCCGCGGCCTTGGCGGCCTTCTCGTCGGCCAACTCGACGCCGAAGCCGACCGCGTCGCGGACCTTGCCCTCGTTGACCTCGTGGTCGCCGCGAACGACGGCGAGGACGTAATCAGGCTTGTCGTCGCCCGGCTCGGCGGGCGCCATCACGATGGTCTTGAGCATCTGCGACGCGTCAACACCGAGGTGATCGGCGACGAGGTCGATGCCGGGCATCTTGGGCGTGTGGACCCTTTCCAGTTCGCCGGTAGGCGCGCCAGAAAGATCGTGCGCACGCTCGCCGATCTCGCACTTCTCGACATTCGCCGCGTAGCCCGAGGCGTCGCACTTCAGAATGGTGTCCTCGCCCGAGTCGCAGTTGACCATGAACTCGTGGGACGCCGAGCCGCCGATGGGGCCGGCCTCCGCCTCAACGACGCTGAAGTCGAGGCCCAGGCGCGTGAAGATGTTCACGTACGCCTGGTACATCGCATCATACTGCTCGTTGAGGCCGCCATCACCCTCGACGGTGAGCGCGAACGAGTATGCGTCCTTCATGATGAACTCGCGCCCGCGCAGCAGCGCGGAGCGCGGGCGGAACTCGTCGCGGAATTTGGTCTGAATCTGGTAGAGCGTGACGGGCATCTGCTTGTAGCTGGTGATGCCAGCCTTGGCGAGTTCGGTGATGACCTCCTCGTGCGTCGGGCCGAGGGCGGCGACGCGTCCGTGGCGGTCGGTGAGGCGGAAGAGCTGGTCGCCGTAGGCCTCGTCGCGGTTGGACTTCTTGAGCAGCTCGATGGGCGCGAGTGCGGGCAACAGCAACTCGGAGGCGCCGGCGGCGTTCATCTCCTCGCGCACGATCGCCTCGATCTTCTGGATCGAGCGGTATCCGAGCGGCAGATAGTCGTAGATGCCGGCGCCAACGCGACGGATGAAGCCGGCGCGCGTGAGCAGGATGTGGCTGGGCATCTCCGCGTCGCTTGGCGCGTCGCGCGTGGTCGGAATGAGGGTCTTCGACCAGTAGGAGACGTCGCCGCGACGGCGATTGCTGATGCTGGTGGCGGGCTGTTCGGTGGAGGTGGTCATCGCGGGCGAGTGTAGCGCGGCGTGCCCAGGCGTTAGGCCCTGGTCATCTCGGGAGAGCCCCGCCAGCCCGCGGCCTGCAAGGCCTCGAGCCAACGCCGCCGAAGCCGCTCGGCGTCCGACGCCTCGGAACCGGCGGGCGCCTCATCGGCGTGCCGCCCCCACCACGTCTCGGACGCGGGCACGTCGAGATCCACCGCCAGATCGGCGAGTTGGTCGTGATCGAGATCCGCGTACGGCGCCTCGAGCGTCGGGCCCGCATCGAGGCCGACGAGGCGGGTGAGCAGCTCGACTCGATCCAGCTCCGTGGAGATCGCGTCGATGTCGCGCTGGTCAGGAGGAGAGAGTCGGCCAGACCAGATCGGCCAGAGCACCGTGCGGCAATTCATCTCACGCGCCGCCTCAAGAGTGAGCAGCAGCCTCGCCGAGCGCGACTCGTGACCCTGCATCGAATCGATGGGCGCACGGGCCATCTCCACACCCCATCGGCTCGCCTGAGCCTTGGCGGCGCGCACGCGGGCGGGGTCGCCCGCGGCGGTGACATCGAACATCGCGTTAAGCAAGCCCGCCGTGACCGACGTTGCGTCGCTGGCCAATCGCTCGGCGGCCGTGGCGAGCGCGATCAGCCCCGGGAGGTCGCCGTCAAGCAGGATGAGCGTGGCGCCGGATGGCATCGAGATAGAGTATCGGCCGAGCGCCTTGCACCTCCCCACTGTTGCCGGAGTGTCCGCGATGGATCGTCTGGAACAAGCCGCCGCGACGCTGGGCGTCGCTCGAAAGGTCGCCCTGCTGACCGGCGCCGGGATGAGCGCCGAGAGCGGCATCCGCACGTTTCGCGGCGGGATGGACGCGCTCTGGAAGGACTTCGATCCGATGACGCTCGCGACGCCCGAGGCGTTCGCGGCCGATCCGGAGACGGTCACCCGGTGGTACGACTGGCGTCGGGGCAAGTGCCTGGAGGCCGAACCCAACGCCGGGCACATCGCCATCGCGCATCTCGAGCGGACGCTCGCCGATCGAGGCGGCGTGTGCAGCGTGCTCACGCAGAACGTGGACGGCCTGCACAAGAGGGCCGGGAGCGAGCGGGTGATCGAGCTGCACGGCTCGATCATGCGATGGCGAGGCGTGAGGACCGGGCACGAGCCCAGCGTGCCGGATGGTCCGTTCGATGCGTACCCGCCCTTGAGTGAAGACGGTGAGTCGCTCCGTCCGTGCGTGGTGTGGTTCGGCGAGGCGTTGCCGACCGACGCCGTAGAGGCCGCACACGCCGCCGCGAGCGACTGCGAGGTGTTTCTCACGATCGGCACGAGCGCGGCGGTCTATCCAGCGGCTGGATTTATCGACATTGCCTCGGCGGCTGGTGCCACCACCATCGAGGTGAATCCCGATGACACCGAGGCCAGTAATCGGGTCGATCTCGTGCTGCGCGGGACCGCGGCGGTCGCGCTTCCCGAGCTGGTGCGGCGGGCGTTCGCCTGATCCGTCAGCTCAACGGCTTGCGGAAGCACTTGATCTCGCACACCTCTTCAAAGCCCAGTCGCGCGTGCGCGGCGATGCTGCCAGCGTTGTCAGTCTCGGCGTCAGAACCGAATTCGAGACAACCCTGCTCGCGCGCCCACGCCTCGGCCGCCGAGACAAGCTGGCGCCCGACGCCGAGACCTCGCGCCGACGCCTCGACGAACCAACCCTCGAGATATCCAACCGGCGAGCTCGAGCATCCCTCGGCAAAGTCCCGGAGCGATACCTCGGCGAATCCGATCGGTTCTCCAGGCGCGTCGCGCGCCAACAGCACGACGTGCCGAAGGTGTTCGATCGTGCCGCGTTCAAGATACTCGGCGACCACCGTCTCAAACCGATCGCTGAACCACTCCGGGCCGAGCTGGCGACGCATGCGTTCCCACGCCGGCGCATCCCCCTTTCGGAGTTGGTCGATCCGGATGCTCATGATCAGTAGTTGGGCGTGGGCGCCCGGAAGTGGGCGAGATCCACCGACTTGAAGTACTCAATGGTCTTGCCAAGACCCTCGCGGAGCGCGATCTGCGGCTCCCATCCCAGCCGCTCACGCGCCAGGGCGATGTCGGGCTGGCGCTGCGTCGGGTCATCGGCGGGCAGCGGCTTGAACTCAAAGCTCGCCTCGCCGCCCACGAGCTCGCAGATCGTCTCCGCGAGCTGACGGATGGTCATCTCGTTGGGATTGCCGAGGTTGACCGGCCCGGGAAACTCTTCGCCCGAGTCCATCATGCGGATCATGCCCTCGACCAGATCGTCGACGTAGCAGAACGAGCGCGTCTGCGAGCCATCGCCGAACATGGTGATGGTCTCGCCCGCGAGAGCCTGGCGGATGAAGTTGGACACGACCCGTCCGTCGAACGGATGCATGCGCGGGCCGTAGGTGTTGAAGATGCGCACGACCTTGATGTCGACGCCGTTGTGCCTGTGGTAGTCGAAGAAGAGTGTCTCGGCGGCGCGCTTGCCCTCGTCGTAGCAGGCGCGAGGTCCGATGGGATTCACGGCGCCGCGGTAGCTCTCGGGCTGCGGGTGCACCTCGGGATCGCCGTAGATCTCGCTCGTCGAGGCCTGCAGCACGCGCGCGCGGCATCGCTTGGCCATGCCCAATACGTTGATGGCGCCGAGCACGCTGGTTTTCATGGTCTTGATGGGGTTGTACTGGTAGTGCCCCGGCGCCGCGGGGCAGGCGAGGTTATAGATCTGGTCGACCTCGAGCCAGAGCGAGTGGGTCACGTCATGGCGGATGAGCTCGAAGTTGCTCTTGCCCAGCAGGTGCTCGACGTTAGTTTTCTGGCTCGTGAAGAAGTTATCGATGCAGATGACATCGTGGCCCATGTCCACGAGTCGATCGCAAAGGTGCGAGCCGAGAAATCCGGCACCGCCGGTGACGAGCACACGTTGCAAACTCACGCGGACACCTCCGCCTTTGATCTCGATCCGAGCCACGCCGCGTACTCGGCGATCGCCTCGCCCGGCACGCGCGAGGGGGACCAGCCCAGGCCGGCCTCGGTCTGGCGCATGTCGGCGCACGTGAACGACTGATAAAACGCTCGGATCGAATTCGGCATCGGGAAATACTCGATCGGTCGCTCGCTCGCGGTCAGCCCCAGGCCGCGGAGCACGCTCTCGGCGACCTCGGCGAACGAGGTGGTCTGTCCAGAGCCAAGGTTGTACACGCCCGGTTTCGGATCAGAGCGTGCGTCGGCCTGATCGACGAGCCCCGCCGCGGCGAGGTTCGCGTCGACCACATCATCGACGTGGATCTGGTCGCGCGCCTGCTCGCCGTGCTCGAACAACCGAGGCGAGCCGCCCGCGATGACCTGGCGCGCGAGCTGGCAGGCCATCGAGGCCATCTTGCCCTTGCGGGTCTCGCACGGGCCGAACACATTGAAGTACCGCAGGCCCACCACCCACGGCTCGGCCTCGCCCGCCGCACGACGCTCATTGGCGAATCGGCTGTGCTCGCACTCCATCAGCCACTTGCTGAAGCCGTAGACATTGTTCGGCCGGCCCGCCGCCTCCAGGGGGAACGGCTCGTGCGCGTCGCCCTGCGGGGGCGAGCCATACGTCGCCGCCGAAGAGGCGTACACCAATCGCCCCCCCACCGCCGCCGTGGCCTCGAGCATCGGGCGCATCGTGGCGGTGTTGACGTGGAGCATCTCACGCTCGTCGGCGACCGTCGTGTCCGTGATCGCGGCCTGGTGAAACACCACCGAGGGCCGCAGATCGCCGATCAGTTGGGCCGGCGAGTTCTCCGCCAGATCGATCGGCAACACGCGGCCCACGAACGGCGGAAGGGCATGTCGCTCGAACGCCTCGACGATGTTCTCGAACGATCCGGTGCGGAAATCATCGGCCACGATGAGGTCGCGATCCGGCACACACTCGGCCAATCGCGCCACGAGATTGGCGCCGATGAAGCCGGCGCCTCCGGTGATCAGGATGGGTTGGTCTGCGGGCATCGGATGAGCTTATGACCCGGACCGGGCGCTGGCGGGCGTGGGCGGCAGCAACAGCGTCTGACCCACTCGCAGATCGTCGGGCGAGTCGAGCACGTCGCGGTTGGCGTGAAAGAGTTCTTCGGCGTACCGGGCGGAACCATACACACGGATGGCGATCCCGCTGAGCGTGTCGCGGCGCTGCACCACGTACTCCGTCGGCGCCATCGGCGGCGGAGGCTCGACGTCCGAATCCGCGAGCCGGCCCTGCACGTTGGTCGGGTCGATCGGCAGCTGCAACTCGCGGCCCGGGCGCAGACGGCGCGGGTCCACGAACGCGTTGGCCCTCGCGATCGCGCCGGCGAACGTGCGCGAGCCCAACTCGCGTTGGGCGATGCGTTCGAAGGTGTCGCCCGACTTCACGACGTACGACCGGAACTCGGGCTCGACCATCGCGGCCCCAGCGGTCTCGGACGTCGGACCACCCAACGCGGACGACGACGTCGCGAGCGGCCGCGGGGCTTCAACCGGAAGAGGCTCCACGGGCCGCGTCAGCATCCCGGGCCGACCCAACGGATCCACGATCGAGGAGGCCTCGGGCGCCGGGTTGGCGTCGACCTGGATCTGCGGCTGCGTGCGCACCGGCTCCCACCACCAATACACGCCCACCCAGAGGAGTGCGAGCAGAGCCATCGCCCCGGACAATCTGGCGCCGTGATCACCCACGACCAGAGTCTACGCCGAGTCTCGCTGCCAGCCTCACGGCGTCTTCGGCTGCTCGAATCGTGCGCTGTGCTTGCGGGACCACACGAGCGGCGCCGCCACCGCGATCGACGAGTAGGTGCCCACCACCACGCCAATCAGCAGGGCGTAGGAGAACGCCCGGACACCCTCGCCGCCAAAGATGAACAAGATCAGTGTCGCGACCATGGTCGTGCCCGACGTGATCACCGTTCGACTGATCGTCTGGTTGATCGAGAGGTTCACGACATCGCTGGTCGCGTACGGCAGCTTGCCGCGATTCTCACGGATGCGGTCCATGATGATGATCGTGTCGTTGAGCGAGTAGCCGATAATCGTCAGCATCGCCGCCACGAGCGTCAGGTTGATCTTGAACGGCAGCACGCCGATCGAGCGTGCGACGTCGGCCGTCGCCTCAAAGTCGTACACGATCTCCGCCAGGGCGATGAGGCCGATCGCGATGAGCACGTCGTGCAGCAGAGTGACGATCGCGGCAAGCGAGTAGCGCATCGATCCGAATCGCACCCAGATGTAGATCGTGATCAGCAAGAAGCTCAGGCCCACCGCAACGACCGCCTGGGCGCGGAAGTTCTCGGCGATCACGGGGCTGAATCGCTGCAGCTGCGCCGGCGCCGTCGCTCGCCCGAGAGCCTCCCGCGCGAGCGACCACTCCTGCGCGAGCACCGTCGACTGCCACAGCTCGTCGTCATCGAAGAACGTCAGCGACGGATCGCGCACCAGCACCGCCGCGGTCTCGACCGCCTCGGGCGAGCCCTCGAGCAATCGCACCTCGACCTGGCGCCCGGACCCCGACGCGTAGTCGGGCTGGCTACGGAGCGTGTCGAGGCGCTCTCGGATGCCCTCGATGCTGGGCGCGGGCTCCATCCGCTCGAGCATGATGACCAGCCCGCCGCGGAACGAGCTCACGTCGTCGCGGAATCGGGGGCGATCGGTGTCGTCTCCGAGCACGCCCGTGATCACGCGATACGCCGGCGCGTCGCGGACGATCTCGGCCTCGCGACCGAAGAACTGAATGGGCGGCAGGCTCTCGATCAGATCGCTCAGCGCGCCGAGCACCGTGTCCTCGACGAGCGATTGGTCGGTGAGCGTGGTCTTGATCGTGAATCGGTCCGAGCGGGTGCCACTGGCGTCGGGATCGACCGCGATCACCTCGGCATTGCGGATCGAGAGCACGCGCTCATCGACGCCCTCCGCGTCGGCCGCGGAGTGGACAAGGTCCTCGACGACCGAGCGTTCCTCGATGCGTCGCTCTCCGGTCGCGTCGTCGCGCTCAAGCTGGACCGTGATCTGCGTGCCGCCGCGGAACTCGTTGTCGAGCATCTTGACGTTCTGCTTGACGATCATCAGCACGCCGATCGCGACAAAGACCGTCGAGATCACGATGAACACCGGGCGGAACCTGAGCCACTGGATCTTGGGCTCGAGCACGCGCTCGATCGCGGGCATCGCCATCGGCAGCATCGACAGCCCGCGGACCTTCACCTCATCGACCAGGATCTGGAAGATCACTCGGCTCACCAGCAGGGCCGAGATGAGCGTGCCGATCACGCCGATACCCAGCGTGATCGCGAAGCCCTTGATCTCCTGCGTGCCGAAGTTGGCCAGCACAAGACACACGATCAGGTTGGTGACGTTGCCGTCGACGATGGACGAGAGCGCCTTCTGGAATCCGAGTCGAACGGCGATGCGCAGCTCGATGCCCTTGCGCAGCTCCTCGCGGATGCGCTCATAGATCAACACGTTGGCGTCGACCGCCATGCCGAACGTGAGGATGATGCCAGCGATACCAGGAAGCGTGAATGCGCTCTTGTTGGCGGCCATCGCGCCCAAAATGAGCAATGCGTTGCAGCAAAGCGCGAACACCGAGACGCCGCCGTAGAAAAAGTAGTAGATGACCATGAACACGCTGACCGCCGCGAGGGCCCAGAGCCCGGCGCGGAGGCCACTGCGGAGGTTGTCGATCCCGAGATCGGGCGCGACCTGGAACTCGGCAATCGGTTGCGGGCTCAGCTTGGCCTGCAGCGAGCCAGCCGCGAGCGTGCGGATGATGTACCGCACCTCCTCGGGCGAGAAGTCGCCCGTGATGCGGCCCTGCGTCGCGATGCGGCTCTGCAGCGTCGGGGCGGTGTACACCTGGTCGTCGAGCAGCACGGCCATCTGACGCTGCACGTTGTTCTCGGTGAGCTGGCCGAGCAGCTGTCCGCCGGCGGTGTTCATGTTGAACCCGATCGCCGGGCGACCGACCTCGTCGACCGTCTGGAACGCCCGGCTCACCTGCCAGCGATCACCCTCGGCCGGTGTCAGGCGAAGGCCTCGCTCGTCCCAGCAGAGCATCCAAAACTCGCCGTTGTACTCCTCGACGACGTAGCCGCGGCCGGAGAAGAACGCCGACGGGTTGTCGAACATCGCCCGCATCTCGCCGGCGTCGTTAAACCAGCTGTCCGCCTTGTTCAGGCGGTACCACTTCGCCGATTCGGTGCCGGCGAGCTGCGGCCCTTCCTCCTGTAGCTGGCGACGGAGCGAGTCCTCCTCGGGCAGCTCGTCCACGTTGACCGAGATGCGGAAGGTCAGCACGCCGGCGCCGCGGAGCAGACGCTTCAGATCGGAGGGGTCGTCGAGCGTGCGTCGCTCGGCGTTGTACGTCGCCCAGGACGCGATCACCTCATCGAGCTGTGACGACAGCTCCGGATAGCGCTCGCGAATGGAGTCGATCGCCCGACGTCGGGGACTGGGCAGCTCGAGCGTGTCGCCCGTCTCGCGGTCGAAAATGCGCTTGGGCTGGTCGTCGAGCTCCAGGGCCCGGCGCACCGCCTCGGGCGAGAGAGCCGAGGCCAGCGCCTCGGCACGAAGTTCCTCATAGCGGATCTCGGCGCCGGCGATCTCCCCGATGAGCAAATCCAACTGCTCAGCGTCGATGCCGTCGGCTTGTGCCTCGTCCAGCTCAACTCGGAGGCGACGCCCAGTGTCGTACGCGTCGGCCAGCCCCTGCAGCATCGCGCGACGCTCGTCCGACCCTCCCGCGAGCTCGTCGAGCGCGTCGCTCCGTTCGAGCCCATCGAGCCGCAGCACGCGTTCGAGCGCGTCCGGCTCGATCGAAGCTTGGCCGAGTGACGTCAGTTGCGATTCGAACTCCGATCGCAGCTGCTTCACGTCCTCGCCAGGCAGCGGCATCGTGATCTCGATGCGATCGCGGCCCTGCGCGACCATCGCGATCTCGAGCACGCCGTTCGGATCGACGCGACGCTTGAGCACGTCGATCGTCTGACCGAGCACCTCGCCGGCGTTGTCGCCCGGGTCGAGTTGCACCGCGTAGACCAGCGAGACACCGCCGCGCAGGTCCTTGCCCAGACGGAGGTTCTTCTCGGGCGGAATGACGATGAAGGCCGCGAAGCCGAGGAGCAGCAGCGCGATGAGGGCGTTTCGGAAAACCGGTCGCATGCAAGGATCCTGTTTGGGTCAGTCAGCCACCGCCGCAGCCATGCGGAGGGCCGAAACAATAGACCGCCCGCCCCCCCGGCGAACGGATCCCGAGCCGAACCAACCCCGAGACCCGACGGATCCCGGCCTAGGCGCTCTCGGCGGCGGCCTCGACACCCGACGACTGCAGCACCTGCTGCACCGCCGACTTGCTGAACGTGATGCGGGTGTTGGTCGTCGGATCGACCTTGAGCACGACCTCGGCGTCCTTGATCTCAACGATCGAGCCGATCACGCCGCCGGCCATCTGAACTCGATCATGCTTCTGAAGCGCCCCGAGAAGGGCCTGTCGCTCACGCTTCTGCTTGCGAGAGCTCAAGAACATGTTGACGATCATGAACACGAACAGCCCGATGAGCAGCACGCCGAACATGCCGCCGAAGGGGCTCGCGGGTTGTTGCACCGGCCCCGGAGCCGCGCCGTTACCCGCGGGGGCGATCTCCGAGGCGCCACCGGCCGGCGCGGCGCCCTCGGGGTGCCCGATCTGAGCCAGCGCGGGAAACGTGAGGGCGGAGGAGGCGACAAGCATGGTGGGCGTCATTCGGATGGATTCCTGGTGGAGGCCGCGGACTCGGCATCTCCGATCAGCGAGGGCGGCAACGTCGCCAGCCCCTCACGTTGGGCCACGTCTGGAGGGATCGAGCCGTGCAGCACGGGCCACGCGCGCTCGAAAAGAGACCACTGATCTTGGGCGATCGCCTCGCGGATGTCCAACATCAGCCGTTGGAAGTGCCGGAGATTGTGCAGGCTGACCAGGATGGGCCCGAGCATCTCGTCGGCGATGAACAGGTGCCGCAGATACGCGCGCGAGAACCAGCCCCGATCGGCGGTCGGCCATCCGTGCCCAGCCGGATCGCACGCCGGGCAGTCGCACTCGGAGTCGATCGGGCCCTCGTCGTGTGTGAACCGCGCGTTCTTCAGTCGGATCTGACCCGACCGCGTGAACGCGTTGGATGAGCGGCCGTTCCGCGTGGGCAAGACGCAGTCGAACATGTCAACGCCGGCGAGCGCCGCAACGAAAATGTCACGCTCGTAGCCGACGCCCATCAGGTACCGCGGGCGGTGCGCCGGCATTCGGGGCGCCGTGAAGTGCACAACACGGGCGATGTCGATCGATGACTCCCCCACCGCCACGCCACCGATCGCGTAGCCGGGCAGCTCGATGCCGCAGACCTGCTCGATGGATCGCGCCCGCCGCGTCTCGTCCGTGCCGCCCTGGACGATGCCGAACAGCGCCTGCTCGTCGGCTCGCGCATGGGCGGCCTTGCATCGCTCGAGCCATCGGGCGGTGCGATCGAGCGCCTCGTCGAGCCGGGCGCCGTGGTCGTAGTCGCGCCGGCCCTGCCGCTTGGCCGCGAGCTTGAGCTTCGTCTTGCTCATGGGTCCGAGGGTGGGATCCTCGGAGGGCGGGCAGTCGTCGAAGGCCATGATGATGTCGGCGCCGAGATTGTTCTGGACCCAGATCGCGCGCTCGGGCGTGAGGCGCACCTCGGCGCCATCGACAATCGATCGGAACGTGACGCCGTCCTCGTCGATCGCGTTGATGTCGGCCATCGAATAAGCCTGATACCCGCCCGAGTCGGTCAGGATCGGGCGGTCCCACTGCATGAACGCGTGCACGCCCCCCATCTCGCGCACGAGCTCGTCGCCCGGGCGGAGCATGAGATGGAAGGTGTTATTGAGCAGAATCTGAGCGCCCGTCGCGGCGACGTCGCGCGGAAAGAGCCCCTTCATGGCGCCCTGCGTGCCCACTGCCATGTACGCGGGCGTGTCGAACGAGCCGTGCGGCGTGGTCACGCGCCCGAGCCGCGCGCGGGTCTGCGTCGAGCGATGGAGCACCTCGAATGCAAGCGGGCTCGACACGCCGTCAACCCACGTCGCGCTTGTTCTGGCTGGCGCGATTCAGCAGACGCTTCTCGGTGTCGCTCAGCGCGTGCAGCCCCTGGTCTTGCACCTTGGCGAGGATTCGATCGATCTCCCGCTCGTTGGCGGCGGTCTTGGCCCGACGGCGTTTGTCCGACGCCTCGCCCACCCTCTTGCGCGAGTCCTCTAGCACATCGAAGAAATCGGCCAGCAGGTGCGCACGCCGGATGAAGAAGAACCCCGCGATCGCCCCGCCCAGGTGGGCCGCCTCGCCTCCGGCGTTGTTGCCACGGGTCACGAGCGTCAGCACGGCAATGAACACGTAGCCGCCCGCAAACCACGCCAGCTTCAGAGGGATCGGCGGGAAGATCAGCATGATCGTGCGGTTGGGCTCGAGCCGCGCACACCCGATGATGATTCCGAACACGCCCGCCGAGGCCCCGACCAGCGGCGTTACGGGGCTCGTGAACACCGCACCTGGCACGTTCAGCCCGGACTGTCCGATGAGGTTGAGCAGCAGGTACAACAGCCCGCCCGCGATGCCGCAGAGCAGATAGAACGCCAGGTATCGCTTTCGGCCCAGGTAGCCCTCGATCATGGGCCCGAACACGAGCAGGCCGATCATGTTGAAAATCAGATGCGTCGCGTTGGCGTGCAGAAACTGGAATGACACCAGCCGCCATACCTCGAGCCGGAAGATCATGGTCGCGGTCGAGAAGTGCCCGAACAGCGTGAGCGGGTCCTCGAACGGCCACTGGAGCGTCTGGCTCACGCGCGGACCGCCCGGGTAGGCCAGGAGCTTCTGCACCAGGTAGATCAGGCTATTGACAATCACAAGCCAGGCGGTGATGGACAGCCCGCGGACACCCCGTCCGCCTTGTCCGAACCCACCGCCGCCGCCGAATCCGCCCGATCCGAACCCACCCTGTCCCTCTCGGTTGTAGCTTCGGTCCGCGATGCCCATCCTGGCTCCAGGTTGAATACGTCGGGTTGCGTGGTTCGGAGTGCTGGGATCGGCCCAACGGAACGGGTTCGGCACAGCCGCATGCGGCTTTCATCGACGCGGGCGCTCGCCCGTCTGCTCGGATCGTTGGCGGGCCGTCTCGGCGTCCAGCCTCGCCCGCTCCTTCTTCGACAGACTATCGATCCCCTCTCGCGAGATTTTGTCCAGGATCAGATCGAGCTCCGCTGCGGACTCCGCCTCGCGACGTCGAGCCGCTGCTGGCCCTTCCAACCTGACAACTTCTCGCGGCGATGGCCCGGTATCGAGCTCGGGATCGGCCAGATCCACCACCGCAGAGGCCGTCCGCCGCTCGTACCAGGTCATCAGCCCGCCCACGATCGCAAATAGGTAGAACAGCTCGACATCGCGGAGGTACGCCACCGCGAGCACGACAAACGCCGTCGCGAATCCGATGTTCGCGGCGACCGACCGGGCCTCCTCTCGCCCGAGGCGGGACCACAGCGCACCCCAAACGCCACTCGATGCGTCGAACGGCGCCATCGGCAACAGATTTGCCAGCAGCAACGCGGTGTTCACCACATGCCCCCACCAGAGCCACTGCACCACCATGGGCAACGGGCCCTCGTTCGCCGCGAACAGGAACACCTCGATGTCGATCTGCAGCGGGTTGAACACCAGACCCGACGCGGGACCTCCGGCCACGAAGTAGGCACCCGCGACCGCAAACCCCACGCCCAGCTGAAACAGCAAGCCCGTCACCGCGACGCGGACGACCGCGGGCCACCGATCGGGCGGCTCCAGCCCCGCGACCGAACCGAAGGGCCACAGCACCACCTCCTCAACGCGCCCTCCGATACGCCGACAGACCCAAGCCCGGGCCAGCTCGCGCGCAATGAGCAACACGAGGAGCCACGCGACGATCGGCAGCACGTACGAGAGGCCCAGATAGTGCGGACTGAGCGCGCGAATCGGCTGCGCGGCGAGCCAGAGCACCAGGAGCAGGTGCGCCCGAAGCCGCACGCCGCCGATCTTCGCGAACGTCACGCCCCAGTGCAGCGGCGACTCGCCCTGACCAAAGGCCCGTCCCAAAATCTGGCGCCAGCCGTCGTTCAATCGGCGTCTCCCGCGAGCAGGCCGCGGCGTTCGGCGAGCAGCAGCGTCAGCATCGACTTGGCGTCCATCACGCCGCCACCCTCGACCATCGCCAGCAGCTCCGATGGAGGCGCCAGGTGCACGGTCATGCGCTCGCCGGCCTCCGGCGCCCGATCGGCCGCCCGAAGATCTGTCGCCACGAACGCGTGCATCAGCTCGTCGGTCATTCCGGGCGTGGTGTAGAACCGGCTCAGCGGGGTGATCGTTGCGGCGTTGTAGCCGGCCTCCTCGATCAACTCGCGATGCGCGCACACGTCGGGAGGCTCGGGCGGCTCCAGCGTCCCGGCGGGCAACTCGATCAGGGCCTCGCCGATCGCGGGCCGTTGGTTCTTGAGATACACCACCCGCGGCCCCTGCGGCGTCTGGACCAACGGGAGCACGACCACCGCGCCCGGATGTCGAACGAGGTCACGCGAGAGCGTGCCGCCGCCATCGAGCGCGACGTCAATCTGCTCGAAGTCGAACTTGGTGCCGCGATGCAACGTGCGCCGAGCGACGATCTCAAAGGCGGGAGGGTCGGTCATCGGCGCATGCTACGCGCCGACGCGTCGATCTCAGCGTCGGCGACGCACCGCGAGCAAGCCCCCGGCCCCCGCCAGCGCGAGGCTGCCGGCCGGTGTGGGCACGCCGGTGATCGAGAAGTTGTCGATCTGCCAGTAGAAGCTCAGGCCGCCGCCGTTCGGCTCGAAGTAGCGGAAGCGGACCTGGACCTCTTGTCCGGCGTAGGGCGACAGGTCGATCACGACCGTCTCGCCCTTCTTGCCGGCGATGGGGATGCTGCCGAACAGCGAGCCGTGGTCCTCACTCCATTGCAGGAGGCTGGCCCACGACTGTCCGCCGTCGGTCGAGATGTCCG
>JBCAXI010000013.1:0-18873 GCA_038534175.1 Planctomycetota bacterium
GACGCCGCCACGATCTCGTAGCGGCGTCGTACGACCCGTTGCAGAGCCGCCAGCCGCGCGTGGGCCCGCTGCACGCGGTGCCGAAGGGGCGTTTGCGAAACAACCCGTGGACCGCGTCGGCGAACCCGCTCTCGGGCTACACCTTCCCGCTCGATGGCGAGCTGGGCCCGGCGGCGCGGCGCGGGCAGCCAATCGGCAGCGTGCCCGCGGCAACCGTGCGCTTCCCGGGGCAGAAGGTCTACATGTACGACTGGTACGACCGGCACTCGCAATCGGGCGAGCGGTACTACACGCTGCCCGGCGCCAGGCAGCCCATGCTCTTCTTCGACGGCTCGGTGCAGACGCACTCGATCGACGACGCCAACGAGGGCTGGCAGCCCGGGCGCCCCGAGTGGGCGCTCGACACCACGACGTATTTCGACGGCGTCAAGGCGCCGATGCGCTTCCGATGGACCCGCGGCGGCCTGCTCGGCGTGGACTACGGCGGCTCGTCGCTCGGATTTCCAACGGAGCAGACACGATGACGCGCGCGGGTCGCCCATCTCGCGGCTTCACGCTCATCGAGCTGCTGGTCGTGATCGCAGTGATCGCGCTGCTGATCGGCATCCTGCTGCCGGCGCTCGGCTCGGCGCGTCGCGCGGCGATGACCACGCGCTGCATTGCGAACCTGCAGCAGTTCGCGATTGCTGGTTCGGCCTACGCGGCAGACTTTGACGACCGCATCTGGTCTCTGACTTGGAGACGGGGCCACTTTCTGAGCGAGTACTCGGATCTAAACAGCACCGATCGGACTTATCTCGCAGCGGGCGATCAGGTGATTGATGCAATCCGTCGTCGGTTCTACGAAGACACACCGGTGATCCATCGCCTCAACAACAACAATTGGCTCGTGCCGGTGTGGTACTCCCACATCGCATTGCTGGATTACTTCGGCGATGGTTACCCAACTGAAGTCGTGGTCTGTCCGGCAGATCGGACCAAGCTTGAAGCCGCCGAAGACGCCGACGCTTGGCGAGCTTCAAATCCGCAGACGGCTTGGCATCGGCCATATTGGAGCACGTACGAACCCGTTCCCGCCGCATACGACCCAAACCAGACGCTCGAAGTTCGGTCTGCTGATCGTCGCAAGGGTGGGGCAGTCTGGCGCAGAAAGGCGCCGTTCCGGGGATGGACAGGGCAGATGTGGTGGGGCGACCAGTTAACAATGCAAGAGGAGCCGCGTGGTGCACGACTTGGTGGCCTGCGGATGACTCAAGTTGCCTTTCCCGCGCAGAAGGTGCACGTCTACGACCGCGAGGAGCGGCACACGCGCAACCAGCCTCGCCTCTACGCGATCGATGGCTCGCGTCAGCCGTTGCTTATGTTCGACGCATCGGTCTCGGTCCGCTCGATTGATGACGCGAATCTCGCGTGGAACCCACGCCGGCCTGATCAGACGGATGGTTACCTGACGCGGCACACCGACGGGAACGAGTACTCGCCGAGATTTCGCTGGACGCGTGGCGGGCTCGCGGGCGTGGACTACGGCGGTGATCCTTTGCCAGCGCCCAAGACGTCCACCCGATGACACGCCCCCGCGCGTTTACGCTCGTCGAGTTGCTCGTCGCCATCGCGATCATCGCCCTGCTGGTCGGGATCCTCGTACCGACACTCGGCTCGGCACGACGTGCGGCGGTCGCGGTGAAGTGTGCCGCGCAGCTCCAGCAGATCGGCGTGGCGACGGGCTCGTACGCCGATGACTTCGACGAGCGTCTCTGGTCGCTCACCTGGCGCAAGCGCACGCGACACAGCCGATGGACGGACCTGTGGTACGCCCCGAGCACGCGCGTCGCGCTGGGCGATCAGGTCGTGGATTTGATCCGGCGGCTGGACTTCGAGGACATGCCCAACATCTCGCGGCTGCCCGGCTTCCAGTGGGCGGCGCCGGTGGTGTTCGGGCACCTGACGCTGATGGCGTACCTGCCCGGCGCGTTCCCTTCGCCCGCGGTGATCTGCCCCGCGGATCGCGAGCGGCTGACGCATGCGCGCGATCCGAGTGGGTATCGGTCGGGTGATGTGCTGGGCGGCGATGATGCGAGCCGCTGGCACTATCCGTACGCCTCGTCGTACTCGGCCGTGCCGGCGTCGTGGGATCCGAACCAGAGCCTGCACGTGCGCTCGGGTGGTTCGTCGCTCGGCTCGGCGGCCTCGATGCGGGTGTACAACACCTCGTTCTATGGCTGGGGCTGGGGCGAGGATCGGTTCGAGCGTCGCCGGCACGGGGCCAAGGCGGGTGGCGTGCCAACGCACACGGTCGCGCATCCATCGGGCAAGGTGCACGTGTACGACCTGATGGATCGGCACTCGGGTGCCGAGGCGCGGCACTACGCCGTGGACGGGGCCCGCCAGCCGCTGCTGTTCTTCGACGGGTCGGTCCGCACGCTGGCGATCGAGGACGCCCGCGATGGCTGGCAGCCCGAGCGTCCCGACGAGCCGAACGGCTATCGATTCCAACTCGTGCGCGATGGTCCTTCGTACTCGCCGCGGTTTCGATGGACACGAGGCGGACTCGTTGGGGTGGACTACCCCTGATCATGCGGGCTTGCGGCACGATCGTTCGCCTCAATTCGTCGCCCCGGATTGCGATGATTCCCTGATGTCACCCCCTGCGCCGCGTCGATAGGACGTCCGAGCGTGTCGCCGCGGTGCCTGCGGGTGTCCGCGGTCGCTTCGCGTGTGGGTCTGGGATGTGGGAACAGGAGGGGCGCCGCCTTGGATGAGGTCTGGTTCGCGATTCCGTCGGCCAGTGTCGAGCGCTGCCGCGAGCGGCTGCCGGCGTGGCGCGCGATGGGCTATCGCGTTGCGGTGCTCCAGAACCGCGAGCGCGGCGAGATCCCGGCCGACCGTGTCGTTTGGCGTGATGACTACCCCGGCTGGGCCGAATCGGTGAACATGCTGTGCCGCGAGGTCGTGCCGCGGGAGGCGCCCGTGGTGGTGACCGGCGGCGACGACATGCTGCCGGACTCCGAGGCCGACGCCCAGGAGTTGTTGCGGCTATTCCGCTCGCGATTCCCCGATGGCTTTGGGGTGATGCAGCCCGCGGGTGACACGCACATGAACGCGCGGGAGTACTGCGGGAGCCCGTGGTTCGGACGCGCGTGGATCCAGCGGGCGTACCAGGGCAACGGCCCGATGCACGGCAGCTACCGGCACAACTGGGCCGACCACGAGTTGCGATGGGTCGCCGAGGCGCTGGGCGCCCTGTGGATGCACGAGGGCGCCACGCAGCGGCACGAGCACTTCACGCGGACGGGCGAGGCGCCGCCGGCGTTCTGGGAGGGCGAGGTCTCCGCGCACGATCGGCTGGACGTGGAGCGCTTCATGGCGCGGCTGTGGCAGGGCTTCCCTGGGCACACGCCGGCGTGGGGGCAGGGCGTCGATAGTGCGTGGTGGGCCGAGCGCTACGACGGCACGGCGCATCGATATTGGGCCGCGCGGTACGGCAACGAGTGGATCGGGTCCGACGCCGCGACGCGTCTGAGCGCCGCGCTGGCGCTCTGCGAGCGTCGCGGGCTTCGTCGAGTCGCGGTTTACGGCGCCGGGAGCGAGACGCGGGCCGCGGGCGCCGCCCTCATGTCCCCGCCCGTTGAGGTCGTTTGCCTGATCGACGACGACCCGCGTCTTGCGGGCTCGAGCCTCTGGGGATATCCGATCGAGTCGTTGGACGTCGCGACCCGCCGCGAGATGGACGCGGTGGTGCTGTCGTCGCGATCGATGAACGAGTCGCTGGCGGCTCGGGTCGAGCCGTTGGCGGCGCGGGGGATCGAGATCGTTTCGGCGCAGGACGCCCTGGCCGCGGCCTAGTCCGCGTTACACGCTTTGGAGATGGACATGCAGAAGGTGCTAGTGACGGGTTCGAGCGGCCTCATCGGCTCGGAAGCGGTGACGTTCTTCGACGATCTCGGGCTCGAGATCATCGGCATCGACAACAACATGCGGGCCGATTTCTTTGGGCCCAAGGGCGACACCTCGTGGAATTGCGATCGCCTCAAGGCGACCTGCCGCAGCTTCCGGCACGCCGACCTCGACATCCGCGACCGCGACAGCGTGCTGACGGTCATGGAGAACGAGAAGCCGGACCTGATCGTGCACGCGGCCGCGCAGCCCTCGCACGATCTCGCGGCCGATCGCCCGTTCGATGACTTCGACACCAACGCGACGGGCACGCTCAATCTGCTGGAGGCGACGCGTCGCCACGCCGAGCACGCCGTATTCATCCACGTCTCGACCAACAAGGTCTACGGCGACGCGCCCAACCACGTGCCGATGGCGGAACACGTGACCCGCTACGACTACGCCGACCCGCGTCTGGCCTTCGGCATCGCCGAGGACTTCCCGATCGACCAGTCGCTGCACTCGCTGTTCGGCGCCTCCAAGCTCGCGGCCGACGTGATGGCGCAGGAGTACGGCCGGTACTTCGGGCTCAATGTCGGCGTGTTCCGCGGCGGCTGCCTGACCGGCCCGTCGCACTCGGGCGTCGAGCTGCACGGCTTCCTCAACTATCTCGTGCGGACCGCGATCGAGGGCGGTGACTACACGATCTTCGGCTACCAGGGCAAGCAGGTGCGTGACCAGATCCACAGCCGCGATGTGATCAACGCGTTCTGGCACTTCGCGCAGAACCCGCGTCCGGGCGAGGTGTACAACCTCGGCGGCGGCAAGCAGAACGCCGCCAGCCTCATCGAGTGTGTCGAGCTCATCGCCCAGATCACGGGCTGCCGCCCGAACCTGAGCTACACCGAGGAGGCGCGTCGCGGCGACCATGTCTGCTACTACAGCGACCTCCGCAAGCTGCAGACGCACTTCCCCGGCTGGTCGCTGACCCGCTCGCTGCCGCAGATCATCGAGGAGATCGCGGCGTCGTGCCGTCAGAAGGTCGCCGGCTGAGGCCGTCGGTCGCGATCAGCACTCGGACTCGACAAAAGTTGATGCGTCGGGCCCGATCGAGCGGATATCCAACGGATGGCGCCGGACGCAGGCACATCGCCGAAGTTCCTTGAGATCAACCGCGCGGTCGAAACGCGCCTTGAGCTCGCGAGCGATGGTCGGACGCTGGTGCACTGTCACGGGTGCTTCGACATCGTGCATCCGGGGCACATCAGGCACTTGCAGCACGCGAGGCGCCTGGGCGACGCGCTGCTCGTGTCGATCACGGCCGACGTGCACGTGGGCAAGGGCGATGGGCGTCCGCTGTTCGATCAACGCCTGCGAGCCGAGAATCTGGCCGCCCTCAGCTGCGTGGACTGGGTCGTCATCAACCCCGAGCCCACCGCCGAGAGCCTGCTCGAGCGGCTCCGGCCCGACGTCTATGTCAAGGGCAAGGAGTACGAGCACAACGAGGATCCGCGGTTCATCGCCGAGCGTGACGCGGTTGAGCGCCACGGCGGGCGGATCGTGTTCTCCTCCGGCGACATCGTGTTCTCATCGAGTGCGCTGGTGGACGCGATCGCCGACGGCGGCGACGCCGACGACGCGCGATTCGAGGACCCAACCTCGGCGCGATTGCGTCAGCTCGCGAAGATCGAATCACTCTCGCCCGCGTGTCTGAGCGATCGGTTGGCGTCGGTCCGGGGCAAGCGTGTGCTTGTGGTGGGCGAGGCAATGCTCGACACGTATGTGCAATGCGCGTGGCCCGAGGTGTCGGGCGAATCGCCCACGCTCTCGCTGCGACCGGTGTCGCAGACATGCTTTGATGGCGGCGCCGCGGTGGTGGCGCGTCATCTCGCGGCCGCGGGGGCTCGTCCCATTCTCGTGACGGGCCTGCCGCGCTCGCCCGATGCCGAGGCGATGCGCGAGCGGTTGGAATTGGCGGGGGTCGAGGTCCGCTCGCTCGTGGTGGAGGCCCCGCTGGCGGAGAAGCAGCGGCTACTCGTCGGGCGCGACAAGCTGGTCAAGATCGATCGCAGCGCTCCGATCACGCTGGATGCCCGGTCGGTGACGACGCTGCTGGGCGCCGCCAAGCAGGCCGCGATGGAGGCCGATGCGGCGATCGTGACCGACTACGGGCTCGGGTTGCTTGGGCAGCACACCGTCGCCGACCTGTTCCCGATGCTGCGCGAGCAGGTCGACGTGCTGGCGGGCGATGTGTCCGGCGCGCGGGCCTCGTTGCTGGAGATGCGCGAGGCGGACTGGCTGAGCCCCTCGGAGCGCGAGCTGCGCGGCGTCGTGGGCGACGCCGAGTCGTCGCTTCCCGCGACGGCATGGCAGCTCTTCGATCGAACACGCGCACGCCACGTGGTGGTCACGCTCGCGGGCGACGGGCTGGTCGCCTTCCGCCCGCACGAGTCCTCGACCGCGCTCGACGGCCAGCCGGCTCGGCTCCTCGGCGAGCCCATCCCAGCGATGGCGCCGCACGTGATCGATCCGCTGGGTTGCGGCGACGCGCTGCTCGCGTACGCCACGCTCGCGTTGCTCGGCGGTGCCGGATCGCTGCAGGCGTCGTATCTGGGCTCGATCGCCGCAGCGCAGACCGCCCAGCACATGGGCAACGCGCCGGTCGCCGCCGAGCGCGTGATCCAGGCCGCGCGACGGCTCGCGGCCGGCGCTCCCAGCGTGCGCGAGGTCGGCCCGCGGTTGGCGAGCTGAGCGTGCTCTCGTTTGTGATTCCCACGCACGATCGGCATGGGCCGCTAGCTGAGACGCTCGAGCGACTCGGTCAGCTCGATGCCCTAGCCGTCGGCGGCGAAGCCGAGCTCATCGTCATCGACAACAACTCGACGCGCCCCGTCGAGGCACCGAGGTGTCTGGCGAACGGGCTGTCCGTTGAGCTCATCCGGCTGGATCACAACGCGGGAGCGGCGGCGCGCAATGTGGGCGCCGCCGCCGCGAAGCATCGATGGATCGTGATGCTCGATGACGATTCCTCGCCCGAGGCATGCGGCCTGGCTTCGGCGCTCGACGCGACACCGCCGGAGGTAGCCGCGGTTGGCGGAGAGATCCTGCTGCCGAGCGGCGACCGGGAGTCGGGCGGGCTGCCCGAGGTCGTCATTGGTTGCGGCTGCGCGATCCGTCGCGACGTGTTTCTCGCCGTCGGCGGCTACGACCCGAGCTTCGACTATTACGTCGAAGAGTACGACCTGTGTGCGCGCCTGATCCGCGCGGGCCATCGCGTCGCCCACACCCGCTCGATCCGCTTCGAGCACCGCAAGGTGATCGGCGGGCGGTCGTTTGATCGCATCGTGCACCGGCTTGTGCGCAACAACGGATGGACGATCGCACGCTACGCGCCCGACGCACTTCGAGACCGCGCAATGCGAGCGATGATCGCGCGCTACCGCGAGATCGCACAACGAGAGGGCGCCGAGCGGGGGTTTGAGTCGGGGCGAGACGAGCTCGAGCGCACGCTCCATGCCCAGCCGCGGCGGACGATGACCGACAGCGCGTGGGATCGATTCATCGGAGCCGCCGCGGCGCGGTGTGGCCTGCGCAACGCGTCGAGTTCGAACGCAGTGCGGATCGTGGATGAGGGCAAGGGGGCCGACGTGATCCGGTCGATTCTGCAACAGTGGGAGGTCGGTGTCCACCGCGACGCCCGGGTGGCCGTGATCGGCACGCTATCGCCCGGGCCGATGCTCGACTCGTGGGAGCGGCACTCGGGGGGAGCGCTTGCCGCGTGGTCGCTCGAGTCGTTGCCGTGCGCGGCCTGATCGCCGGTATGCTCCCTGTATGATTCAAAGGCGTGATGCGTTGCGGGCGTGTGTCGGCGTGGGGGTGCTCGGGGCCGCGGCACCTGGGGCGCTCGTCCAGCACAAGCCGGGGAAGCCGTTGTTCAAGATCTCGCTCGCCCAGTGGTCGCTCAATCGGACGATCCGCGCCGGCGAGATGAGCCATCTCGAGTTCATCACCGCTGCGCGCGAGCGATTCGACATCGACGCGATTGAGTACGTGTCGCAGTTCTTCAGCGACAAGGGTGGTGATTTCGCGTACGCGCGCGAGATGAACCGGCGTGCGATGGACGCGGGTGTGGACCAGCTGCTGATCATGGTGGATGGCGAGGGTCGCCTCGGCGATCCCGACCCGACGGCGCGTCGGCAAGCGGTCGAGAACCACGTGAAGTGGATCGAGTCGGCGGTCATGCTCGGGTGCCGGTGCATTCGGGTAAACGCGGGGAGCGAGGGCTCGCGAGAGGAGCAGGCCAAGCTGGTTGCCGATGGCCTGCATCGGCTCGCGACGATCGCCGAGGCGTCGCGGAGCGCGATTGTGGTCGAGAACCATGGCGGGCTGAGCTCCGACGGCGCGTGGCTGGCCGATGTGATCCGTCGGGTGGCTCATCCTCGCTGTGGCACGCTGCCGGACTTTGGCAACTTCTGCCTCGACTACTCAAAGCAAGACGATCCGAGCGCGTGGTACGATCGGTACCAGGGCGTGCGCGAGCTGATGCCCTTCGCGCTGGCCGTGAGCGCGAAGAGCTACGACTTCGACGACGCGGGCGACGAGACCACGATCGACTACGAGCGGATGATGCGCATCGTGACCGAGGCGGGGTACCGCGGGTATGTGGGCATCGAGTACGAGGGCGCTCGTCTTGGTGAGATCGAGGGCGTGCTCGCGACGAAACGCCTGCTGGAACGGGTTCGCGGGAAGCTGGGGCCGACCTTCACGCTTCCGTCGACGCCGGATCGATCGCCCTGACTCGCGGGCGAGCCAACTCGGCAAGCACCACGAGCCCAAGCAAAACGGTGGAGGCGTTGTAGATGAACCCGCCGACCACGATCGCGTACGCGAACTGGTCGTTCCACCGCGTGAGCCACCACGAGCCGATGTCGGTGAGCAGCCCGATGCCCGTTGCGGCGACCAGCACGCCGATGAGCGCGCGAGGGAAGGCCGTAAACCACGCGAGCAGCGCCATTGTGAGTGAGAGCGTGACGAGCGCGAGCGCGTGGGTGTGGGTGCTGGCGGCGAGGATCTCTCCATCGATCGGCTGGATGTTGCGGCTCTCGGCGAGCGAGCGGATGTCGTCCCAAAACTCGAGCGCGATGTCGGGCGCCGACTCGTCACCCGTGGACGATCGGGCGTGGCAATCCAGGCAATAGATCGCGATGAGCTCGGCGGGCGCGTCGTCGCCCAGATCGAGATCGTCGTAGTCTTGGCTGACGCGATCACCCGTGAGCCAGTCCGTGAGGATCTCGCGCTCGGTGCCGGGCAGCGTCTCGGGATGGCCCGAATCCAGCGAGACGAGCAATGGCGCCCGGGTGGTCAGCCCGTGGTAGTGGCTCTTGACGTCATCGATGCTCCAACCGTTGCGCTCGTCGCGCTGCTCCTGGTGCATGTAAAGGTACGCGCCCGACGCGGCGAGGCCGCCGAGCAGCGTCAGCACGAGCGCGGCGACACCGACCCGGGCCATGCCCGGCAGATCTCGCAGGCGGATGGGCGGCGTGGCGTTCACAGGCGAAGCAACGCCTCGGGAATGTCGACCGCCGACCCGGACTTCACCGCTTCAGCCGCGGCGATCGCGACCGACGTGGCGCGATAGCCCTCCTCGGCCGAGCATGCCGGCTCAGCGCCATCGAGCACCGCCTTCAAGAATGTCTCGATGCCGTACCACACGGCGTCGTGCGGCAGGCCGACGCCGTCCTTGAGCTTGCCCTGGCTCGCCAGCTGCGTCGCGTCAGCGATGAGCGTGATGCCCTCGTCCTGATGGAACTGCTGTCGGTTCGCGTAGACCTCCCAGCCCTGCGTGGGCGCGTCGGCCTCCTTGAACATCCAGCCGTGCGACCAGCCGAGCTTGATCGCAGCGTTCTCGCCGTGCAGCACCTCGTACCGATTTCCGTACGAGTTCGCCAGCGTCGCGCTGTACGTCATCGGCACGCCATCGGGGAACTCGAGCGTGCAGTGCACGGTGTCGTGCACCTCGCGCCCGTCCTGGTGCAGGCGCACGCTGCCGCCGCCGGTCACGCGGGTCGGATACCGCCCGAGGAACCAGTGGAAGACATCGAACTGGTGGGCGCCCCACTCGCCGGCCAGGCCCAGCGATACGTCGGGATCGAGGCGCCAGTTGAGCGCTTGCTCCCGGGCCGGGTTGCGGGCGGGCGTGCGCCATGTGGTCTTGCGGTGGTGCTGGGCGCGCAGCGAGACAGGCTCGCGCACGGCGTCGGAGCGGAAGAACGAGCGAGCGAGGTCGTACACCGGGTTGGCTCGGGCCAGGTAGCCGCTCTGGAACACGCCCGCGGCGTTGCGGGCGGCGCGGGCGATCGCCGCGGCGTCCTCCCGCGTGTGGGCCAGCGGCGCCTCGCAGTACACGTGCTTGCCCGCGGCGAGCGCCTGCTCGACCGGCTCGCGGTGCCGATGCGTCGGCGTGGCGATGAACACCGCGTCGATCTCATCAGACCCTAGCAACGCCTCGACCGATTCGAACGCCGCCGCGCCCTGCTCGCGACGACGGGCCGAGCCAAGCCGGCGCGCGTCGACGTCGCACAGTCCCTTGATGAACACGTTGTTGAATGTCTGCAACTCGGCAAGGATCGAGCGGCCCTGGCGACCCAGCCCGATGATCCCAACACGGATGTCATCGCGCGATCGCAACGCGGCGTGCGCGAGCCCCGGCGCCAGCGCCACCGCGGCCAACGCGCCGGCGGATTGCGCGACGAAGGTTCGTCGGTCCATGCTCTCCGAGACTCGGTCCGTCATGTTGCATTCTCCCCGCTGATGCCTCGCTCCGCGCCGGTGTCGCGCCAGGCGCCCGCAGACCATACAAGGGCGCGGACGCCGGCGGAAGTGGCCAGACTCACGCTGGGCCAGCCGAGCACGCACAAAGTGGTCGCGAGCGCGTCTGCGTCCGCGCCTCGCCCCGCTTTCGAGACGATCGCCGACACGGTACGGGCGTTGGAAGCGACCCCAGTCCGACGGTCGGTCACGTGCGGGTCACTTCGGTGCAGGGGCGTCGAGCACGACACCGCCATGACCTGGTCTCGAAGCTCGAGTGTCGGCCCGGGCGCGCCCTCGGAGTTCGCCGGCGCGACACGCCACGGCCCGCCGAGCGCGAGGATCGCACTCGAGCCGCCGTGCACGAACGCCTCCTCAACCTCTGCGTCGCGCATGATCTCGGTGACGGCGTCGAGGGCGGCGCCCTTTGCGATGGCGCCAAGATCGATCCGCGTCCCGGGTGCCACACGCACTCGATCGCCGTCGAACTCGATCGGTCGGCCTTGAGCTGTGGGGCCCGAAGCGCACGCGAGGGCGCCGTCGCTCGCCGCTCGCCAACGCTCGGCGATCGCAAGCGCCTCGCGCGTTTCATGGTCGACGCGCGTCCACTCGCCCGCGGCGCGATGCATCGCCGAGATCATGCTGGACGGCTCGAACCGGGTCCACCGGGCGTGCAACGACTCGATCGCCTCGACGCACGCCTCGCCCGCGGCCCGCGCGTGCGTCGGGTCTCCGCGAACAAGCAGTTCCCACCGCGCGCCCATTGCGGCGGTCGCGAGGCGAACCTCGGCCGGGTTGATCACAGCGCCCGAGCGCGCATGGCCTTGGGATCGAACTCGTAGACCTTGCCGTCCCACATCGAGCGCGTCGCGAGATCGACGATGACCATGACCTTCGTCCCAAGGTCAACGCCGCTCTCGGGCGCTCGCCGCGAGCGCATGCACTCGATCCAGTTGACGCGAAGCGCGTCCTGGTCGTTGCCGATGTCGGGCACCTGGATGGTCTCGGGGTCGAGCTCGTCGGCGTACACGCGCTCGGGACGGATCACGCAATGACGCCCGCCGAGGTAGAGGTTGGCCTCGTGCCCGCGGACCAGCGTTTCCAGCCCGACCTCGTTGCAGGTCGAGCCGGCGATGATCATCGTGTGCCCGTTCTCAAACTGAACGTTGAGATTGACCTGGTCGTGGTTCTCCATCTCGGTGTCGATGTAGTGCCCGCCCATCGCCTGCACGCGCGTCGGCCACCCGACCGACTCGATCGCCATGACCAGCGGCGTGAGCACGTGCACGAGCAGGTCGCCAATGACGCCCGTGGAGAAATCGCGGTATCGGCGCCAGCGGATGTAGACCTTCGGGTCCCACTCGCGTGGGCCAAGATCTCCGAGCCAGCCATCCCAATCGAGGTTGTCGCCCGGGCGCCACTCGGGGTCGATCTGGTAGTAGTTCCACTCGCCATCGGGGTTGTTTCGGCAGTAGCTCGTCTGGCTGAAGACCGGCTTGCCGATGCGGCCCTCGGTGATGAGCCGGCGCGCCTCGCGGTACTTGGGCAGCATGATCATCTGCGTGCCCACCTGGAAGATTTTGTCCGGGTTGGCGTTGACCACCTCGCGAAGCTGGAGCGCCTCGTCGAGGCGCAGCGTCATGGGCTTCTCGAGGTAGACGTCCTTGCCAGCCATGATGGCGTCGATCGCGATGGAGGCGTGCTGGTGCTCGGGCGTGGCGATGAGCACGCCGTGGATGTCATCGCGCGCGAGCAATTCTTTGTGGTTCCGATACGTCACGCACTCGAACGGCTGGGACTCGTCGCAATAGGCCTTGCCCTTGGCGGCGTGCAGATCGTTGACGTCGCAGACCGCGGGAATCTCGACGTTCTCGATATCACCCCGCTCGAGCAAACGCAGAAACGCGCCGATGTGCCCCTGCCCCATGCCGCCCGGGCCGATCACGCCAATTCGTAGCGGCTCGCCCGCGCCAACCGTCTTGGCGGCCTTGCCCATGACACCCTTGCGGATCGAGGCGGTGGCCCCGGCGCCCGAGAGCCCGAGCGCCGCGCCGGCGCTCGCGGCCAACGCCGCCTTGGCGAGAAACGAGCGACGCGACTCGCCCCGATGATGCTGGTCAAACTCACGGCTCATGCGTCGCCCTCCGTGGCGCCCGCGGGCGCCAGATGTTCGCTGTCCGGATCGATGTCTTCGGCGCCCTCGCGGAACGCCAGGAGCACGAGCAGGGCGGTCACAATGCCCACCGCGCCCTGCACCCACCACACGCTCGACCACTCGAAGCCGGTCTCGGTCCGACCGATCGACTCGAGCAGGTCATTGTAAAAGGCCGCGAGAATCGGACCAAGCCCCAGGATGATGATCGAGAACACTGTTTGCGCCGAGTGCCTGATGTCCTTGGGCGCGACCTTCTCGACGTACAAGTAGGCCCCGGCGAAGAAAAAGCCGTAGCACAACCCGTGCATCGCGTTGGCTGCCGGCGCGATCCAGTTGGTGTCCTCCGTCGCGATCGCGAAGAGCGCGAAGCGGACGAAGTACGCCGCGCACCCGAGCGAGAGCACCAGCCGGTAGCCCAGCCGCTTGAGGAAAAGGCCGAGCAGCGCGAGGAACGCGATCTCGGAGATCTGCCCGATCGACATGATCGGCCCGGTGTACTTGGTGTCGAACCCGATGGCCTCCAGGAAGGGGCTGGTGCGAATGAAGTACACCTGGTGGATCATCGAGATCGGCAGCGCGGCGAGCGTCGCGATCAAGAACCCGCGATCACGCAGCAGCTTGAACGCCCGAGCGAACGCGAGCGGGTGCTCCGCCGAGCGCGAGGGCGGCGTCTTGGGCAAGAAGAACATCGCCCACACGCCGTAGAGCATCGCCACGCCGCCCGAGACCCGCAGCGATTCGGCGATGAGGCCGGCCTGATCGGGCTTGGAGGTTCCCTCTAAGAACGGCGGGAGGGCGGTGAAGTGCAGGTCGGTCTGCAGGTAGATCAGCGGGAAGGCGTTGGACGCGATGATCCAGCCGATCGTGCCGAACGTGCGGACGGGTGGGAACTGGCCCTCGGGATCCCGTAGGTTCGCGAACGCGATGGAGTTGGTCAGCGCGAGCGTCGGCATATAGAGCACGCTGTACAGCACAGAGAGCGCCATGAACGCTCCGTAGCTCTCGGCGTAGAAGGTCACGATCTTCACGGCGCCGCCGGCGATCAGCAGGATGCCCAGATAGCGTTCGGCGTTGATAAAGCGGTCGGCGATCTGTCCTGCGAGGAACGGCGCCGCCACCGCGCCCACGGAGCCCGCAAGACCCAGGATCCATCCGATCTGCGTGGACGTGAATCCAAGCCCGCCGCCGACACGAGCGCCCGCGTCGTCCAGCAGCGGCGCCGCGCCGAGGTAGCTGGAGAGGTAGGGCAGCCAGACG
Organism: Planctomycetota bacterium; assembly: GCA_038534175.1. GTDB lineage: Bacteria > Planctomycetota > Phycisphaerae > Phycisphaerales > UBA1924 > JBCBZM01. The sequence continues at coordinate 14,093 of JBCAXI010000013.1, forward strand.
CCCCACACCGCGTACTGCAAGAGCATCATGAACGACAGTGATGTCAGCGGGGAACGCGGCTTGCTGGACGAGGGGGTGTCGATCGGTCTACCTCCATTCAGGGGCTCGCGAGTCTAACGCCCGAGGACGCACGTGCTAGCCTCTTGACCGGAGGCGAACATGACTCGACCGGTGACGCTCTTCACGGGCCAATGGGCCGATCTTCCGCTCGCCGAGCTGGCGCCGCGCGTGGCCGAGTTGGGCTACGACGGGCTCGAGCTCGCGTGCTGGGGTGATCACTTCGATGTACGGCGCGCCCTCGACGAGCCGGATTATTGCAAGGAACGACGCGAGCTCCTCGCGTCTCACGGCCTCAACTGCTGGGCGATCAGCCACCACCTCGTCGGCCAGTGCGTCAGCGATCCGATCGACGAGCGGCACAAGGCGATCGTGCCCGAGCACATCTGGGGCGACGGCGTTCCCGCCGGGGTCTCGGCGCGGGCGGCAGAGGAGATGTGTCTGGCGGCCAGAGCCGCCCGGGCGTTCGGGGTGGATGTCGTCAACGGGTTCACAGGCTCACCGGTCTGGCACAAGCTCTACTTCTTTCCGCCGACATCGCAGTCGGAGATCGACGCGGGCTACCGCGCGTTCGCCGAGCGGTGGGGGCCGATCCTTGATGCGTTCCAGTCGGAGGGCGTGCGGTTCGCGCTCGAGGTGCACCCGACGGAGATCGCCTACGACGTGCCCACCACCCGGCGTGCGATCGACGCGCTCGCCGGGCATCCCGCGTTTGGGTGCAATTTCGATCCGTCGCACCTGGTGTGGCAGGGCGTTGACCCGGTGCGATTCATCGACGCGTTCGCCGATCGCATCTTTCACGTACACGTCAAGGACGCGATGACCACGCTCGACGGCGAGGCCTCGATTCTCGGGAGCCATCTGCAGTTCGGCCACCCGTCGCGCGGGTGGGACTTCCGGTCACCCGGGCGCGGCGGGGTGGACTTCGACGGCATCGTGCGCGCGCTCAATCGCGCCGGATACGACGGCCCGCTCTCGGTTGAGTGGGAGGACCCGGGCATGGACCGCTGGCACGGCGCCGAGGAGGCGGTGGGATTTGTGCGGTCCGTTGATTTCCGCCCGCCCGATCGCGCGTTCGACGCGGCGTTCGACTCGAGCACAGACCCGAGCCCAAGCGCTCGCAAGGACGCGACATGAATCGGCGTCTGCGGTATGGCATGGTCGGTGGCGGGTCTGGCGCGTTCTTCGGGCCTGTCCATCGTCGCGCCGCGAGCCTCGACGACATGGCCGAGTTCATCGCGGGCGCCCTGAGCTCGACGCCTGAGAGGTCCATCGAGTCAGGCCGCGAGCTCGGCCTTTCTGCGGATCGGAACTACCCGACGTGGGAGGCGATGCTCGAAGGCGAGCTGGCGCGATCCGAGGACGACCGCATCGACTTCGTCTCAATCGTGACGCCCAATCACACGCACTTCGCCATCGCCCGGGCATTCGCGGAGGCCGGGTTCGATGTGGTGCTCGACAAGCCGATGACGACCACGCTCGACGACGCCGAGGAGCTCGTCCGGGCTGCCGAGCGGGCCGGCGTGGTGCTCTGCGTGACGTACACGTTCGTGGGCTACCCGATGGTGCGCGAGGCCCGGCGGATCGCGCGGTCTGGCGAGCTCGGCGCCGTGCGTCGGATCGAGGCGAGCTTCCGCCAGGGTTGGCTGTCGACACGCATCGAGGCGGGCGGCCAGAAGCAGGCGTCGTGGCGCACCGACCCAGCACTGGCGGGTGCGGGGGCGCTCGGGGACATCGGCGTGCATGTCGAGATGCTCGCGCGGTGGATCACAGGTCTGACGCCCGGCCAGCTGTGCGCAGAGGTCTCGACGCACGTCTCGGGCCGAATGGCCGATGATGACGCGACCGTCCTCTTGCGCTATGAAAACGGTGCACGCGGGCTGCTCGTCGCCTCGCAAGTGTGCGCGGGTGAGGAGTGCGCGATCGATGTGCGGGTCTTCGGCGAGCGCGGCGGCGTCGTGTGGTCGCACGACGACTCGAACCAGCTCATCCGATTCCACCACGACGGGGCCAAGCAGATTCTCACCCGTGCGGGTGCGGGCGCAAGCCCCGAAGCTGCGATCGGCGCCCGACTGCCCGCGGGCCACCCCGAGGGCTTCACCGCGGCCCTAGCGAACGTGTATCGGGGCGCGATGCTCGCGATGCGGGCTCGTCGCGACGGTCAAACACCGGAGGGTCTAGCCGCGGACTACCCGAGCGTGCGCGATGGCGCCGATGGCGTGCGGTTCGTGCACCGGTCGCTCGTGAGCGCCGCGTCCGGTGGCGTCTGGGTCGATTGGTAGTCGATGCCGATCGAGCTCAGGCGGACTCGGCGGCCGCGAGACGCGGGCCGCCGGTCGAGCTCGAGACGATGCGGTTGCGTCCGGTCTTCTTGGCGTCGTAGAGCGACTTGTCGGCGCGCTCGAGCCACTCGGGGGCGTTGGGGCCGTTGCCGTCGCTCGAGCCCGTGATGCCGATGGAGACGGTCACCGTGCGCTCGGGGTGCTTGGGCCAGTGGGTTTGCTCGAGCATCGTCCGAACACGCTCGCAGAGGATCTCGGCGTCCTCGGCAGACGTATCGGGCATGATGATCGCGAACTCCTCGCCTCCGTATCGGCACGCCACGTCGCTGGAGCGACTCGCGGATTGGAGGATCGAGGCGAACTCGCCGAGCACCGCGTCGCCCGCGGGGTGCCCGTAGGTGTCGTTGATGCTCTTGAAGTGATCGAGATCGAACAGCGCGATGGAGAGCGGGCGAGCGTGCCGTTGGGCGGTCGCGATCGCCTCGGGCCACCGCTGGTCGAAGTGGGCGCGGTTGTACAGCCCGGTCAGCCCGTCCACCTGCGCGCGGCGGGCGAGCATGTCGAGGAGCTGGTGGATCCGCAGCGCCGAGCGCACGCGGACCTTCAGCTCGGTCAGATCGAATGGCTTGGTGATGTAGTCAATCGCGCCGAGGTCGAACGCCGCGACCTTGTCGTGCGGCGACTGCAGCCCGCTGAGCACGATGACCGGCACGTCCATGGTCTGGGCGCTGTCCTTCAGAAAGCGGAGCACCTCGAACCCGTCCATCCCGGGCATGTCGAGGTCAAGCAGGATGATCGCGGGCGATCGGTCGCGGGCGCTGTCGATGCCCGCCGAGCCGGTCGATGCGAAGCAGAGCTCCAGCGGCTCGCCGCGGAGACGGACCTGCAGCAGGCGGTGCACGTCCGCCGAGTCATCGATCACCAGCACGAGCGGGCGCTCGTCCTGTGTCTCGGGTGGGGTGGTGGATGGCTGCTCGGTCATCGTGGAGAGTGTCCCGTCCGGTTCGGGCGTTAGGCGATGGCTCGTCCGCAGAGCTCGACGAGTTGATGCACACCGTCGCGGATCGCTTCGGCTTGGGATTGCACGCGTTGCTGGTCCGCGCGGAGGAGATCCTCGAGTTGGCCCGCTGCGTCGCCAATCGCGGCGAACCCGTAGCCTGCCGCGGCGCCGCGCAACCGATGCGCCTCCGACTGGATGTAGTCGAGCGACCCGCTCTGGAGCGCCTCGCGCAGCTTGCCCGATCGATCACCCAACCCCGTGACGAACTCTTGGATGAGCTCGGCCATCTCGGGATCCCCGGAGAAATCGCTTCGGATTGGTTCAACGCCATCACGCGGCATGTCGGACATCACGGCCTCCGATCGTCAGGTCGGCGATCAACGCGTCCGGGTTGATTCGAAGTGGGCCTCACCTGACAAATCCGAGCCGAGCCGCGCGTCGAGCGGCCACGCCGGACGCTGCCCGTCGTTATCGGACGCAATTGGTGTCGGCAGGATTCTGCCGCGTGATATTCGGATGGGATCAGGGGTCGAAGACGCCTCGCTTCACTCGGGCCGCAGCCAGAGCACCCGCCCGCGGTAGCCGCTAGGCGTGGCCCGCACGGCCCACACGCCATCGCCCACGAACTCGGTGAACGCCTCGATGTCTGGCAACGCGTCCACCCAGTCGATGCTCGCGAGCAGGGCGTCTCGGCGATCGGGTGGGAGATTGCGCTCGTCGGCGAACGCCCGCAACTGCTCGGCTCGTTGCTCAGAGGTGTGATAGAACCACTCGAGCGAGCGTTCGAAATCGGTGAATCCCGAGAGGACGCCGACGCCATCGATCGTCTCGAGCGCCCGCTCGAGCCGGGGCTCGTCGGCGAGGCCTGAGGTGCCCGCGCGGGTCGAGCGGATCGCGTCCTCGACCATGGGCGTGGTGCCGATGAAGAGCCACCCCGCATGGACGGCGCCCGCGAGTTCGAAGCCCTCGGTCTCGAAGATCTGGGCACCCTCGAACGCGCGGGGCTTCGCGCCCACGTTCGCTCCAAAGAACGTCATCGTGTTCCGCAGTACACGCTCGTCCGCGGCGGCCAGGGCGGTGAGGCTCTGCGCGGCGTCCTCGTCGAACGGCTTGTCGAAGCGCATCACGCTGTAGAACTCGGGCCCGATCGCGTCGAGCACGGGCTCGATGAAGCCCCGAGTTTGGAGCAACGCGGCGCGCGCCTGCTCACGGTCGTCATCCGGCAGCACATCGACAATGGCGTCGGCTAGGCCCATGAGACCGCCGAACTCGAATCGCCCCCGCGTGAAGGAGGCCGACTCGGCGCCGACAAACGCGGGCGGGTCGAGCGGCTCGAGGTCCTCTCCCACGAGGGACAACAGGCCCGTGGTGTCATCCATCGCGACATCAAAGCGGAGCTCGGCGACCGCGTCGTCGGTGTCCATCAGCAAGCTCGCGCAGAG